>DASXVO010000082.1 GCA_036504215.1 Vicinamibacterales bacterium
CGAGGGCGATCATCGATTTCGAGACGGTACAGGAAGCCCCGGTCAGCGGCGGTGGCATCAGCCTCGCCACGGCGGCGAACGTCGGACGGTAGCCCTGGAGTTCGCCGTCCTCGCCGTCTTCGCTCCCGATTCCGGTGGAGATATACTCCTGTCGTGCCGAAGCTGACGGTCACGGTGATCACGCGCAACGAGTCGGCGAATATCGAGGCGGCGCTGGCATCGGTCGTCTGGGCCGATGAGATCGTCGTGGTCGACTCGAACAGCACCGACGACACCGTGGCGATCGCCCGACGGTTCACGCCGCGAGTGGTGGTCCGTGACTGGCCCGGATACTCGTCGCAGAAGAACATCGCAGCCGAACAGGCCAGCCACGACTGGATCCTGTCGCTCGACGCCGACGAACGGGTCACGCCCGCGCTGGCCGACGAGATCCGCGGGGTGCTTGGTGAGGAGCCGGCGTGCCGCGGCTACCGGATCCCCCGGGTCAGTCACTACCTGGGCCGCTGGATCCGTTCGACCGACTGGTATCCCGACCACCAACTGCGGCTGTACGACCGGCGGGTGGCGCGATGGTCTGGCGTCGTCCACGAGGGCGTGGCTGTGGAGGGCGGTGTGGGGCGGCTCCGGCACGACCTTCAGCATCTGCCCTACCGGGACATCTCGCACCACCTGCAGACGATCGACCGGTACACGACGCTGGCCGCCACCGAGATGCGCGCGCGCGGCCGCCGGATCGGGGCGAGCGGAATCGCCGCCCGCACGGTCGGGGCGTTTCTCAGGAACTACGTTGTGCGCGGAGGCTTCCGCGACGGGTCGGTGGGGCTGGTCGTCTCGGTGCTCAACAGCTACTACGTGTTCTTGAAGTTCGCGAAGCTCTGGGAGGCGGGAAGGGATTCACGGTAGGGGATGGTTGCCCGTCGATGGGTGCCGGTGGTCAGCGTCGCTCCATGTTCTCACTGCAGATCGACACCGCACGTTCGTGGCGCGGGGGCCAGAACCAGGTGCTGCTCACCACGCGCGGGTTGTGCGCGCGCGGCCACCGCGTGGCCGTGGTGGCCCATCCCGACGGGGAACTGCGCCGCCGGCTGGGCGACGAGGTGCCGGTCGTCCCGCTGGCGCCGCGCAACGAGGTCGATCTGCCCGCGGCGTGGAGGCTGTCCCGGGTCATCAAGGATCTCCAGCCGGACGTCGTGCACGCGCACGACCCGCACGGCGTCGCCGTCGCCGCCACGGCGCTCTCAATCGCCTCTCCTCCGCGAAAGCCCGTCCTCATCGCCGCGCGCCGCGTCGATTTCCACCTGAAGACGAATTCGTTCTCCAAGTGGAAGTACCGTCAGGTGGACCGTTTCATCACCGCGTCGAACGCGATCAGGGCGATGCTGCTCGAAGACGGGATCGCTCCGGAGCGGGTGGTGACGGTCCACGAGGGAGTGGACGTCGACCGCATCCGCGCCGTCGAACCGTTGAACCTCCGCGAAGAGTACTGGTTCCCGCCGCACTCGCTCATCGTCGGCAACATTGCCGCGCTCGTGCCGCACAAGGGCCAGAAGTACCTGGTGGAGGCCGCGGCCCTCGTCACGGCGGCGATGCCGGAAGCCCGGTTCGTCATCCTCGGAGACGGCGAACTGCGGTCGGCGCTGGAGCAGCAGATCAAGCAGGCCCACCTCGGGCAGCACGTCATCCTGGGCGGATTCCGCATGGACGTCCTGGCCCTGCTCAAGGGACTCGACCTGTTCGTCATGAGCTCGGTGACGGAGGGACTCGGCACGTCGCTGCTCGACGCGATGGCCGCGGGCCGCGCGATCGTGGGAACGACCGCCGGCGGCATCCCGGAAGTGGTGGCGCACGGCGAGACGGGATTGCTCGTGCCCCCGCGCGACGGCCGGGCGATGGCCGACGCCATTCTCACGCTGCTTCGTGACCAACCGCGCCGGCACCAGATGGCGCAGGCGGGATTCGTCAGGGTCCGCGAACAGTTCAGCGTCGAGCGGATGGTCGACGCGACGATTGCGATCTACGAGCGCCTGGCCGACACCAGCCGCGCAACGGACACCGCTCGTCGCGAAACGGCCGATTGAAGCCGCACTGGTCGCGCATCCCGACGTGGCAGAGCGCGAAGTCGTAGCGGACGGGGTCGACCGGATCGAACGCGCGGAGCGTCTGGGTGAGGTCGGCCGCCATCCGCCATCCCGGGCTCCGGTACCGGGTCAATCCGAGACACTGCCCGAGGCGGATCACGTGCACGTCGAGCGGCACGACCAGCTGCGCGGGCGACACCCCCGACCAGACGCCGAGGTCGATCGAGTCCGACCGGACCATCCATCGCAGGTACAAGTTCAGCCGCTTGCAGGCGCTGCCGGACGAGGGACAGGGGAAGAAATAGGCGACGCCGGGTCCGCGACCCTCGCCGACCGGAGCAGGCGACAACGCCAGGGCGCGCCTGGAGAACGCCTCGATCGACACGCCGATCTCGGACGACTCGTGGCGATGGCCCTGCAGGAAGAACTGCTCGATCGAGCCCGCGTGCCGAACCATCAGGTGCAGCGTCTGGACGAGCGCGATCAGGTCGTGCGACCGTGTCCAGCGATGACCCAGCCCGTCGAACAACCGGCCATCTCTCGAGCGGTCGAACTGGCGGATGAATGCCGCCGGGGACGGTCCCATGATGGCGAGCAACCGTTCGACCGATTGCAGCACGCTGGCGACGCGGCCGAAGGCCAGCGCCGCGGCGCAGAACCCCACGACTTCCCTGTCGTCCGGCCGGGAGTACCGTCGCACGATCTCGATCGGGTCGGCAACGGCCTCCGCCCGGTTGTACTCCAGATAGAGCTGGTCCAGCCTCGCCTTGAGGCCTGCTCGGTCGTGAATCGCGCGGGTGACTGTCACGCCGGACCGGCCGCCGCGCCGAACACGGTCGCGTTGGGCACGACCTGGTTCACGTAGACGGTCCGTCCGCCCACGATCGTGGCGGCGACCGCTCCTTTGAGCGTCCAGCCGTGGAACGGCGAGTTGCGCGATTTCGAGCGCGATTGGCGCACGTCCACGGATGTCGTCACCTCGGGGGCGAGGATGGTGATGTCGGCCGGCCGGTTGGGACGAAGGTTCCCGCCAGGGACACCGAGGATGCGCGCCGGATTGACGGACAGCAGTTGCACGAGACGGCGCATCGTCAACACTCCAGCATGGACCAGACGGTCGAGCGACAGCGGCACGGCAGTTTCGAGCCCGATGATGCCGAACGGCGCGCGATCGAACTCGACGTGCTTCTCGTCCTCCTGGTGCGGCGCATGGTCGGTGGCGATGGCGTCAATCGTCCCGGCCCTCAGCCCCAGGAGAATCGCGTCCACGTCCTGGCGCTCGCGCAGGGGCGGGTTCATCTTGAGATTCGTGTCGTAGCTGACGGGCCCGGCCAACCGCTCGTCGGTCAGCGTGAAATGGTGCGGGGCCACCTCGCACGTGACCCTGACACCGCGCGCCTTGGCCGCCCGGACCGCGCGCAGTGACTGGCGCGTGCTGAGATGGGCGATGTGCACCGGGCTCCCGGTCATCTCGGCGAGCGCGATGTTGCGCTCGACCATGATTGACTCGGCGGCGGACGGGATGCCGCGCAAGCCGAGCATCGAGGCGGTGTAGCCCTCGTGCGCAACGCCTTCACCCTTGAGCGACGGCTCCTCACAGTGATCGATCACCGGAATGCCGAACATGCCGGCGTATTCCAGTGCCCGCCGCATCAGCAACGCCGTCATCACGGGTCGGCCGTCGTCGGAGATGGCAACACAGCCGGCAGCTCGCAGGTCGGCAATCTCGGACAGGCTCTCGCCCTTCATGCCCTTCGTGACGCATCCGATGGGATAGACCCGGACCGTCGCCTCGACGGCGGCCTTCTCCAGGATCGCCCGGGTCACGCTGGCGCTGTCGTTCACCGGACTCGTATTCGGCATGCAGGCGACGGCGGTGAACCCGCCGGCGGCGGCGGCCGCGGTCCCGGTGGCGATCGTCTCCTTGTGTTCCTGCCCCGGTTCGCGGAGATGCACGTGCATGTCGATGAACCCGGGACACACCACGCAGCCGACCGGGACGTTCACGACCTCGACGTCGGCGTCGACCTGCAGGTCACGGCCCACGGCGGCGACACGCTCGCCGTCGAGCAGCACGTCCGTCACGCCGTCGATGCCCTGCACGGGATCTACGAGGTGTCCGCCTCTAAGCAGCCGCTTCATGTTCAGCTCCACCTGCCAGCAAGTACAGAATTGCCATCCGCACGGCGACGCCGTTGGCCACCTGATCGAGAATGACCGAGTACGGGCCATCGGCAACGTCCGAAGCGATCTCCACGCCGCGATTCATCGGCCCCGGGTGCATGATGAGCACGTCGGGCTTCGCGCGGCTCATGCGCTCTCTCGTCATGCCGAATACGTTGAAGTACTCGCGCAGCGACGGGAAGTACCCGCCGAGCATCCGCTCGAGTTGAATCCGCAGCATCATGATGGCGTCGGCGCCCTCGACCGCCTCGTCCACAGACGAGGTGATGTGGACGCCGGTCCGGCCGAACCCCGTGGGCACGAGCGTGGGTGGCCCGCAGAGCCAGACCTCCGCGCCCATCTTGACGAGCAGCAGGACGTTCGACCGCAGGACGCGGCTGTGCAACAGGTCGCCGCAAATGGCGACTTTCAGGCCCGCGAGCCGGCCCTTCCGTTCGCGGATGGTGAACGCGTCGAGCAGCGCCTGCGTGGGATGCTCGTGCATGCCGTCGCCCGCATTGATGACACCGGACCGGCAGATGCGCGCGAGGAAGTGGCAGGCGCCAGACGACGAGTGGCGGACCACCAGCAGGTCGGGCGACATCGCCTCGATGTTGTGCACCGTATCCGCCAGGGTCTCGCCCTTGACGACGCTCGACGTGCTGGCGGCGATGTTGAGCGTGTCGGCGCTCAGGCGTTTCTCCGCGATCTCGAACGAGGTGCGGGTGCGCGTGCTGGGCTCGAAGAACAGGTTCACGACCGTCTTGCCGCGCAGCGCGGGAACCTTCTTGATCGGTCTCGACGAGACTTCCTTCATCGCCACCGCGGTGTCGAGAACCAGACTGATCTCGGCGGCCGACAGTTCGGCAATCCCCAGCAGATCCTTCGTGCGCAGCCGGTTGACGGGGATGGACGGCACGTCCGCAGCTTCGGCGGACGCTGCGACGTTGTTCGTGGTTTCGGCATTCATTCCGGTGTCTCTTGTCCTGTCTTTTCGATGATGACGTCGTCGGCGCCATCGATCTCGACCAGATGTACCGCCACGCTCTCGGCGCGTGAGGTTGGCAGGTTCTTCCCGACGTAGTCCGCCTTGATGGGCAACTCGCGATGCCCGCGATCCACCATCACCATCAGCTGAATCGCCTTCGGCCGGCCGAAGTCGATCAGTTCGTCGAGCGCCGCGCGAACCGTTCGGCCCGTGTAGAGCACGTCGTCCACGAGCACGATCACCCGGTTGTCGATCGAGAACGGGATGTCGGTACTGCGGACGAGCGGTTGCGGTCCGACAGGGTTGTGCATCAGGTCGTCCCGGTAGAGGGTGATGTCGAGCGCGCCGGTGGGCACCTCCTGACCGGTGATCTCCTGGAGTTGATGGGCCAACCGCTTCGCGATCGGCACACCGCGCGTCCGCACGCCGACGAGCGCGAGGCGATCGAGACCCCGGTTGCGTTCGACGATCTCGTGGGCAATCCGGGTGAGCGTGCGACTCATCCGATCGGCATCCATCACAACAGGCATAGACACTCCTCGCTGCCGGACGACGATGGTAACAGTCGAAGATGGCGGTGGAACGAAGGGCTGGAGGCCCCGGGTGGCGTGAACGAACCGCACGTTGGGTAGTCGTGCATGGAGGATCTTGCTGGTCTCTCCGGACCGGCTTAAAGAGTGGGGAAAGTATAGCATGGGGAAAAGGGGGAAGGAGGAAAGGGGGATGACGAACGAGCCGAGGACGTGCTATCGCTCGTAGGTGGGAATGAACGCGATCGGGCGACTCTCGGTGAAGTCGCGCTGGAAGATGTCGGTCCGCGCATAGCCGTCCATGTCGCGTGCGACCGGCAGCCCCATGAAATAGAGGATCGTCGGCACGACGTCCACGACCGACGCGCGCAGCTTGCGCCCCGGCTCGACGGCCGCGCCATAGGCGAGCAGGAAACCGTCTGGCGCGTCTTCGTGGGAACCGGACAGCTCCTCGATACCGAGCACGCGGTCGAGCAGACGCTTGCCGACGGTCAAGGGTTCCATGCCAAAGCCGGAAATCACGAGCAGCAGATCGTCTGGACCGAGAGTGGACAGGGCCCGGCCCAACACGGCATCGATCCGCGTGTAGGCCTGTTCGAGCGCCTGCCCGTACTTCCGTCGGTCCTCGGTCGACACGTCCCCGAACTCACGCGGGATCGCGAACCGGAGGAAACGGTGACCGGCAGCATCGATGGTCCGGTACCGGACGGCTGATAGCGCCGGCCGGACCCTTGCCTCCAGCGTTCGCGCGATCTCCTCGTACATCCGGTCGGTGACGAACGGTCGTCCCTCTGCGACGTCTTGTCGCTGGTCGTCGGTTGCCTCGAGCAGGAGCGGTTTCGCGGCGTCGAGGGTGCCGGGAGCGACAGTTTCACCGGCCGATCGCGCGAGCGGCAGCATGTCGATCGGGTGGATCGCCGCCGGATCGTCTGGCTCCAGTGAGGGATCGCCGGGGCGGTAGAACTGGTCGCTGACGAGATAGCCCCGGACGGACTGCGCCGGATACGTCAGCGGCCAGTTGACGACACCCGCGGCGAGACCGGCGGTGCCGAGGATGCTCCAGATCGGTCGCACCCGAATCGACGCGGATGTGTGCGGGATGGCCTGTACGAAACCGAAGTAGACGAGACCGTGGGCGAAGCAGTTATCGGGCAACAGCTCCAGTGGATCCGGCGCGGCCGGCACGCGGTACCGCGCGGCAGATCGGACGCCAGACCTCGCGGGCAGCTTCCCGGTGGAAACGGTCGTCCACACGGGATCGGGCTGCGTCGGCCGGACCGTGGCCAAGTGCATCGCCGCACCGCGATCGAGGATCTTCCCGAAGCTGGGCAGCCGGCCGTCGAGCGCGGCGGTCGACAGGAAGTCGAGCGACGCACCGTCGAGCGCGATCACGACCACGTGGCCACCCGTCCCTGAGCGTGCGGGAACGGCGTCGATGTCGAGCGGCCGTGACATCAGACGCAGCGACTCGCCGGGGCCCCGCGCCGCCAGCGGCAGCACGAGTGACGCACAGAACGCCAGGCCGACGAAGGTGGCACCCACTCGACCCTTCCGGCGGCCGAACGAGTAGTGCGCAAACGCGACCGCCAGGTACATGAGCGCGCACATCGTCAGGACCGCCGCGCCCGCCGCCATCCGCCGTGAGGTGTCCAGCGCCAGCATCGGCGCGTACGCCCGCAGGTTGAACCACATGAGCGTGGCGACGAACAACGCCGAGGCCCCGAACAACCAGGAAAGCAGCCGCAGGCTCACCCAGCCGGGCGACAACGGCTCGGCCGCCACGATCTGACGCGCGACGATGAGCGCGTAGAAGACCACCGTCATGTGAACCCCGTAGGACAGCGCGAGCGTCACCACCAGCGGGGCGAAGTTCATCGGGTAGAGCGGAACGGTGGGATTGAGCTGGAGGAACAGCACGCTCAGGTAGACGGCGCCGAGCCCCCCGGCGAGCACCGCATTGCTGAACATGCGCAGGTACCGCATGGCAGGGATGATACCGTATACTTCCCCGGATGCCCGTCGATCTCGACGCTCCCGTCCTCTCCAACCATCGGTTGTCACCGGACTACTGCGTGCTGGCGTTCCGGGCACCCGAACTGGGCGAGGCCATCCGTCCCGGCCAGTTCGTCATGATCCGTACAGGCCCGGGCGGCACGCCGCTCTTGCGTCGCCCCTACTCCGTGTTCGAACGGATCCGGGACGCCGACGGCCGGATCATGGGCTTCTCGATTCTGAACAAGCGGGTTGGCATCGGCAGCGCTCTGCTGTACGAAGCGTCCGTCGGCCAGCGATTTTCCTGCCTGGGGCCGCTCGGCCGGCCGTTCACACTCGTCGTGCCGCCATCGGCTGCGTGGATGGTGGCCGGCGGCACCGGTCTGGCGCCGTTTGCGACGCTCGCCGAGGATCTGGCCGCCATGGGCACGTCGCTCACGTTGTTCTACGGCGCCCGCACGGCCGACGATTTGTTCTGCCTCGACTTGTTCGAACCGCTCGGCGTGCGGCTGATTCTGGCCACAGAGGATGGATCGCGAGGCGAAGCCGGCCGGGTGACCGTTCCGCTGGCACGTGACCTGTCTGCGCTGCCGAGGACGGCGTCGGCGGCAATTTACGCGTGTGGACCCGGTGCGATGCTGAAGGCCGTGGCGGGACTCGCGGCGGCGAACGGCCGTGCCTGCGAGCTGGCGATCGAACGGCAGATGGGCTGCGGCATGGGCGGCTGCTACAGCTGCGTGGTGCGGCTGCGCACGCCGGACGGCGGCACGCGCTACGCGCGCTCGTGCATCGAAGGTCCCGTGTTTCCGGGGGACGAACTGATCTGGGAAGAGGAGGGGTGAGGATGGATCTCTCTGTCCAGATCGGGTCGCTTCGCCTGAAGAGCCCGATCATGTCCGCCAGCGGCTGCTTTGGCTACGGGCTCGAATACGCCGACGTGGTGGACCTCTCCTCACTCGGCGCGGTGGTGGTCAAGGGACTGTTCCTGGCCGAACGCCCCGGGCATCCCCCGCCGCGCATCGTTGAGACGCCGGCCGGGATGCTGAACGCCATTGGCCTGCAGGGCATCGGCGTCCACCGCTTCGTCCGCGAGAAGATGCCCGAATTGCGGGCACATCGCGCGACGGTCGTCGTGAACATCTGTGGCACGACCGTCGATGAGTACGTCGAGATCGCCCGCATCCTCTCCGACGTCGAGGGGGTGGCCGCGATCGAGCTGAACATCTCCTGCCCGAACATCAAGGAGGGTGGCATCTCGTTCGGCTGCGACCTCGCGGCGGCGCGCACGGTCATCGCAGCCGTGCGACGCGCGACGACGTTGACGCTCATCCCGAAGCTGACGCCAAACGTCACGAGCGTGGCGTCGTTCGCCCAGGCAGCCGAAGAGGCTGGCGCCGACGCGGTATCCCTCGTCAACACGTTCCTCGCGATGGCGATCGACGTGGAGACACGCCGACCGCGACTGTCGAATGTCGTTGGCGGGTTGAGCGGGCCGGCGATCCGCCCGATTGCCGTGCGCATGGTCTACGAGTGTGCATCGCGCGTGAAGATTCCGGTCATCGGCATGGGCGGGATCACGTGCGCGGTCGACGTGCTCGAGTTCCTGATCGCCGGGGCGACGGCGGTGCAGGTTGGCACGGCCAACTTCATCGATCCGTTCATCTGGGGCAAGCTCGACTCGGGACTCCGGGAGTACTTGTCGCGTCACGGTCTGGCGCGGATCACCGATCTCATCGGATCGCTCGAACTGCCGGAGAGAAGGCCACGATGAAGGAACTGCTCGTCGCGCTCGACGTGGACTCTGGCGATCGGGCGGTCGGCCTGGCACGCGAGCTGGCAGGGGTCGTCGGAGGCGTCAAGGTTGGCAGCCGGCTGTTCACGTCGGAGGGCCCGGACATCGTGCGCCGTCTCGTAGCCGACGGACACCGCGTCTTCCTCGATCTGAAGTATCACGACATCCCGAACACCGTCGCCGGTGCCGTCTCTGCGGCCACCCGTCTGGGCGTCTGGATGCTGAACCTGCATGCGTCTGGCGGCTTCGCCATGATGACCGCCGCCCGGACAGCGGCCGACGAGGCCGCGGCGGCGGCGGGCCTGCCACGGCCGCTCGTCATCGCGGTGACCGTGCTCACCAGCCTCGATCAGCCGGCGCTCGCGCGCGTCAACGTCACCTGCCCGGTCCTGGCCCAGGTTGAGACGCTGGCCGCGCTCGCAGCCGAGGCCGGCCTCGACGGTGTCGTCGCGTCACCGCAGGAGACCGCGTTTCTCCGCCAGCGACGCGGCGACGCGTTCGTGATCGTGACGCCGGGCATCCGCGGGGGATCGCCCGAACACAGGACGGGCGACGATCAGGCCAGGACATTGAGCGCAGCCGAAGCGCTGGCTGCTGGCGCGAGCTACCTGGTGGTCGGACGGCCCATCATCGCGGCAAAGAACTCCCGCGCGGCAGCCGAGGAGATCGCCCGCTCCGTCGGCGTATAGCGGCAGGGCCGCCCGGCCCCCTTCTCTTCTCTGTTCGGTCCTCTCTTCGACGGCATCCGTCGAACGTCCGACCGAGCTACTTCGCCGTGATGATGAAGTGGCCTCGTCGATTCTGGGCCCAGCACGCCTCGTTCTCCTCATTGCAGAACGGCTGCTCCTTGCCCTTGCTGACCACCAGGATCCGTTCGGCGCCGATACCGAGGCTCACCAGGTAGCTCTTGACGGCATTCGCACGCCGCTCGCCGAGAGCCAGGTTGTACTCCGGTGTGCCGCGGGAGTCGCAGTGCCCTTCGACGGTGACTTTGGTGGTTGCCCAGCGCTTGAGCCAGTCGGCATCCTTCTGAACCGCCGCGCGTCCCTCGTCCTTCAGATCGGACTTGTCGTAGTCGAAGAAGGAGTCGGTCAACGGCTTCTCGGCATTCAGCTGATCGAGGGTCTTGTTCGCGAAGATCTGCTCTTCGGTCAGCGGCGCTGGTGGTGGTGGCGGCGGCGGTGGCGGCGGCGGTGGTGGCGGTGGTGGCGGCGGCGGAGTCACAACGGGAGCCGGGGGCGGTGGCGGCGGCGGCGCCGTCTGTGGTGGCTTCTTGTGGCAGCCGATGGACACGAGGCCAATGCTGGCCAGCGTAATCCCGACCGCAATGAAACGAGCTGAACGAGTCATCTCAGTCTCCTCGAGCGACCAATCTCGAGCGCGGCCGGGTTCAGATAGGTGACGAACGCCTGCAGGCAGAATCGGTTGGCCGGTGGCCGAGATCAGACAGCAAAGTGAGCTTATCGATTTGGCCGTGGTGTGTCAAACGCCCGAGCCTTCGATCCCAGTCGAACTATCGCGATCGCTACACCGGCCGCAACGGAAGAACTTCGTTCAGGCTGCCCGTGCGATAGCCCTGAAGGTCGAGGCTCACGTAGCGATAGCCGATCGCCTTCAGGTCGCGAACCAGCGCGTCGCGGATGCCGTCCTCGAGCGCCTTGTTCATGTCTTCGCGTGGAAGTTCCAGGCGCGCGACGTCACCGTGGTGGCGGACGCGGCAGTGGCGGAGTCCGAGCGAGTGCAGCACCTCTTCGGCCTGCTCGATCATCCGCAGTTTCTCGACGGTGACTTCCGACCCGTACGGGATCCGTGACGAGAGGCAGGCGGACGCAGGTTCGTCCCAGGTCGGGAGTCCCATGCGCCGGGAGAGTTGCCGGATCTCGGACTTGGTGAGGCCCGCTTCGTCGAGCGGGCTCCGGATGCCTTGCTCGCGTGCCGCCTGCCGGCCGGGCCTGTAGTCGCCCCGATCGTCGGCGTTGTTGCCGTCGGCGATCACCGAGAATCCGCGTTCGCGCGCGAGCTGCGACAGCCGCCCGAACAACTCCTGCTTGCAGTAGTAGCAGCGGTTCGACGGGTTGGCCCGGTAATCGGGCCGGTCCATCTCGTTGGTCACGAGAAACTCGTGACGCAGATGGAAATCGCCGGCGATGCGCAGGGCGAGGGCGCGATGGTGCGAAGGGTAGCTCGGGCTGTCGGCGGTGACGCACAGCACGCGGTCCCCGAGCACCACGGTGGCCGCCACCGCCAGGAAGGCGCTGTCCACGCCCCCGCTGAAGGCCACCACGACCGAGCCCAGATCACTCAGCACCCGTCGAAGCGCCTGTTCCTTCTCGTTCAGCGCGTCGTCGCCCTCTCCACCCGGATCCCGTCCTGCGGCTTCACTCACTCGTCCCAATCCTCTTCTTCCTCTTCCTCGTCGTCGCCCTCCTCCTCGTCGTCCTCCTTGTCGGCCTCCTCCTCGTCCTCTTCGGGCGCGACGTCGAGTTCTACAGGAGCAACACCAGTGATCTCGAGGTTGCTGCCGCACTCGGGGCAACTGATCAAGTCACCTTTGTCAACGTCGAACTCATCCACTTCGACTTCGGCTTCACACTCGGGGCAGGTGGCCATACCCCATCCTCCTGGCGAGGAGTTCCCCGCGTCAGCGACGGCCAGAACAACCAGCACGACGGTTCCCGCCGCATGAACGTGGTGCGGAGGGAAGGTCTCGGATTATAGCCACATCCTCGCGAAAGCTGCAACGCACCTCTACGGATATCATCGAGCACCGTTCCGGACTAAGGTTCAGGTTGTCCCGGGCCGATATTTGTCATCGATGGGTGCCGGAAGTGCTGCGTCCAAGACCGTCCTGATTGCCGACGATGCGGCGTTCGTTCGCGAGCGCTTTCAGGCCGCGCTCCAGGAAGCGGGCCACCGTGCGGTCACCGCCCGAAGCGCCGCCGAACTGCTGGCCCGTGTCCGCGCCGATCTGCAGGAACTCGATCTCCTCGTGGTGGATCTGCGCCTCCCGTTCGCCTCCGGCGTCGATCTCATTCGCGCCATCCGGAAGCTCGACGACGGCCGCCTCGCCATCCTGGTGTTCAGCGGCACGATTTCGAACGCAGAGGAAGTGCGCGAACTGGCGGCTCTCGGCGTCGCCGGCTACATCAACGAGTACAGCGCCGTGCAGCACATCCTGCCGTCGCTCGTCCCACACCTCTTCCCAGACAACTTCAACCGGCGGTCCGGCCCTCGCGTCGTCCTCGGCATTCCGGTGGCGTATCGGTTCGGAGACACAATCACCGCCGTCCTCACGCTCAACCTGGGCAAGGGCGGAATCAGTATCCGAACGATGAACCCGCTGCAGGTCGGGGCGAAGGCCCGCATCCGGTTCCGCCTGCCGGGCGCCAAGCGCGAGATTGAGGCCGACGCCCGCGTCAACTGGAGCGACCGGCGCATCGGTATGGGCTTGCAGTTCGAGCGGCTCGAGCCGCCGGACCAGGACCAGGTCGACCAGTTCGTCGACGGACACTTCTTCGCCGCGAAGACCTAATCGGCCGGTCCCTGTTCGCCGGGCCCGCCCCCCACACCGCCACCACCCTCTCCATTTGCATCGGGCCGGCGGTCCCGGTACATTGCACCCATGATCCAGGCCCCTCTCGACGTCGTCGGCCGGTTGGCGGCCGTGCTCGCCCTGGTGTGCGCCAACGGGTTCTTCGTGGCGGCGGAGTTCTCTCTCGTCACCGTTCGGAAGACGCGGGTCGATCAGCTGATTGCCGAGGGAAACCACCGGGCAATCGGTGTCCGCCGCGCCATCAGCCAGCCCGATTCGTATATCGCCGCCACCCAACTCGGCATCACCATGGCCAGCCTCGGGCTGGGCTGGATCGGCGAACCCACCCTGGCGGTTCTAATCGAGCCCTGGTTGACGCGCTTGTCATCGTACTGGGCGGCGGCGACCGCGCACACGATTGCCGTGGCCGCCGCATTCGCCTTCATCACCGCGCTCCATATCGTCTTCGGGGAGTTGGCGCCGAAGACGGTCGCGCTCCAGCATGCCGAGCGCACGTCGCTGATCGTGATCGGGCCGACTCGCTGGTTCATGCTGACGTTCTGGCCCTTCATCCGGTTGCTGAACGGGATGGGCCGGAGGGCCGTGGGCATCCTGGGCCTCCGTGCGCCGAGCGGTCATTCGATGGTGCACTCGGAGGAGGAGTTGAAGATGCTCGTGACCGCCAGTCAGGAGGCGGGCGTCCTCGAGGAGGACGAAGAGCAGATGCTGCACCGCGTTTTCGGATTCGGCGATCTCACCGCCGGGCAGATGATGGTGCCGCGGACCGAGATGCGCGGGATCCGCGCCGACGCGTCGCTCGCGCAGGTCGTCGACCTGGTGTCGCTCCACCCTCACGCGTGGCTGCCGGTGTATCGTGAGGATCTCGACGACATCCTCGGTTTCCTCCACGTCGAAGATCTCTTCCCTGCGCTCGGCAAGCCCGCGGACGGCTTCCGCATCTCGGACTACCTGCGCGATGCCATGACCGTCCCCGAAACGCTCAAGGCCGACGATGTGCTCGAGGAGATGCGTCAGCACCACACGCACCACGCGGTGGTGATCGATGAATACGGCGGCACGGCAGGCCTCGTCACCTTCGAAGGCCTGATGGAACGCATCGTCGGGGAGGTGGGGAGCGAGTTCAGGCCGGCGGGCACGAAGATCTCCGTGCTGCCCGACGGGTCGGCGCTCATCGACGGCCTCGCGCTGACGACCGATGCGAACGAGCAATTCGGTCTGCACATCGACGAAGGCGTCTACACGACGGTTGGGGGATTCGTGCTCGGCCAGATCGGACGCCGGGCCCGGCTCGGAGACCGCGTCGGAATCGAGGGAAGGACGTTCCGCGTCGAAGCGCTGGACGGGCTGCGAGTCGCCCGCGTCTTTTTGTCGGCGCCGAACACCGGCGACGGAGACTAACAGCCCGTGGTGCGGGCGTCAGTTGTGGCGGAGCAGGCGCAGTCCGTTGGCGATCACGATGAGCGAGGCGCCCATGTCGGCGACGACGGCCATCCACAGCGTCGCCACGCCGGCAACGGCCAGGGCCAGGAACACGGCCTTCAGGCCGATCGCGAACACGATGTTCGCCTTCACGTTCCCGACCGTGTCACGGCCGAGCCGCAGGAGATACGGCACGCGCAGCAGGTCGTCGGCCATCAGTGCGACGTCTGCCGTCTCGAGCGCCGCGTCGCTGCAGGCCGCCCCCATCGCGATCCCCACGTCTGCTGCCGCGAGGGCTGGGGCATCGTTCACGCCGTCGCCCACCATGGCGACGAGGCCGTAGCGGGCGCGGAGCGCCGCGACGGCCTCGACCTTGTCCGCCGGCAGGAGTTCCGCCAGGAACTCGTCCACGCCAAGTTCCTCCGCGACGGCCTGCGCGGTTCCGGCATTGTCTCCGGTGAGCAGCACGATCCGCCCGATCCCCGATTCGCGGAGCGCTTGGATCGCGCCGCGCCCCGACACACGCGCCTGGTCGGCCATGGCAATGATGCCGACCGTCTGATCTCGACGGGCGACGAGCACCGCGGTCCTGCCCTGCCGCCCAAGAACCTCGAGCGACCGATCGATGGCGGGCGAACACAACCCGCGCTGCTCGAACAGCCGGTGGTTGCCGATGAGCACCGACTCGCCACCGACGCGGGCCTGCGCACCGAGTCCCGCCAGCGCCTGGAAGCCGTCGACTGCGGGTGGCGTCACACCGTCCTGCTGAGCGCGGCGGAGAATCGCACGCGCCAGGGGGTGTTCGGACCGTGTCTCGAGACCGGCGGCCAGCCGCAGAACCTCTGCCGCGCCGACGCCGCTCACCGGCAGCACCTCCACCACCTCGGGCCGCCCTCGCGTGAGCGTCCCGGTCTTGTCGAAGGCGACAGCGCGGATCGCCGCCGTTCGTTCGAGGTGTACGCCGCCTTTGATGAGCACGCCGTTTCGTGCAGCCGCGGCGAGCGCCGAGACGATGGAGACCGGCGTCGAGATGACCAGCGCGCAGGGGCAGGAGATCACAAGCAGCACGAGCGCCCGGTACAGCCACGGCGTCACGGGCTGACCCGCCACCAGCGGCGGGAGCACGGCAACCGCGGCGGCGACGATCAGCACGGCCGGCGTGTAGACACGTGCGAAGCGCTCGACGAACGCCTGCGCCGGTGCTCGCTGCGCCTGCGCAGATTCGACGAGGCCGATGATCCGCGCCATGGTCGTGTCGCGGCGCAGCCTCGTGACGCGCACCTCGACGGCCCCCTGCCCGTTGATCGTCCCGGCGAACACTTCGTCTCCAGCGCGCTTCTCGACCGGGAACGACTCGCCGGTGATCGGCGCCTGGTTCACATCCGTCTCGCCGGTCAGCACCGCGCCATCGAGTGGTATCTTCTCCCCGGGACGGACGACCATCACGTCGCCAAGACGAAGATCGTCCACCCTGATTCGCTGGTCCGATCCGTTTCTCCTGACCAACGCCTCGGCCGGTGCGAGTTCCATGAGCGCGCGTATCGCGTGGCGGGCGCGGTCCATGCTGCGCGTTTCGAGCCACTGCGCGAGGGCGAAGAGGAAGATGACCGCCGCGCCCTCGGACCACTCGCCGATGATGACCGCCCCGGTCACCGCCACCAGCATGAGAACGTTGATATCGAGGGACACGGACCGCGCGGCAATCAGGGCACGGCGGGCCGTGAGCGCGCCGCCTGCGACGATCGAGACGCCGTATGCCGGAAGGACCGCCAGATCCGGCAGCCCCGCGAAGTGCATCAGGAGACCTGCGCCGCACGCGAGGCCGGAGACGACGACCAGGCGCACGCGGTGGGCTTGCACGTCAGACGGCTGCTCCTTCGGCTGTTCGTGCTCCAGCCACGCGCGCATGCCGGTTGCGGCCACCGCGTCAACCAAGTCGGCTGCCGAAAGCCGCGCCGCGTCGTAGGTCACCTGGAGCCGCTGGTGCAGGACGTCGGCGGACAGCGCTTCGAGGCCCGGCAGGTGCCTGAGGCGTCTCTCGAGAATCGCGACCTCCTCGTGGCAGTCCATTCCCTCGATCCGATAGACGGATTCGGTGTGAACCTCGCAGACCGAACAGGTATCCCGGATCATCGCGGTCATCGTCTCTCCGTCCGTGGGGACTTGGGGTCGGGACGCTCTTCCGGCGCCGCTGACATATTCGTCATTACAGAACCGTCGGCCCGGCGGATAGATTGTCCCGACCCCGACCATCGCCGCTCGTTCAGCGTCTCTTACTGGGATGCGGTCCAGGGGCCGGGTTGCGACTACAGGGCGGCGATCGCCTGATTGAGTTTCTGGTAGTCGGGCTCGCTGCCGGGCGTCGCGGTCACCTCCGAGTACCGGACGACACCGTCCCGGTCGAGGACGAAGACGGCGCGCTTTGCGACACCCTTCAGGCCGACCAGATCGTCCAGGTACACGCCGTACGCTTTGATGACGTCCTTGTTGAAGTCGCTCAGTAACGGAAAGTTCAGGCCGTTCTGCTGCCCGAAGACCTTCAGCGTGAAGGGGGTGTCGATGCTGATGCCGTACACCTGCGCGTTTGCCTTGTTCAGCTGGGCGAGCTGATCGCGGAACGTGCACATTTCCTTCGTGCAGACGGATGTGAACGCCGCTGGGAAGAACGCCAACACGGTATTCCGTGTGCCCACACCGCCAACGGTGACGTCCTGCAAGTCCTGGTTCTTGAGCGAAAATGTCGGTGCTTTCGATCCAACTTCTGCGGCCATCTTGCCTCCTGTATGGTGCTATCGCGTTCGACCAACCACGGTTTCGCGTGTGAACGGGAGTCCCTTCTAGTATCGTAACCCGCGGGCGCAAGGGACGGAACCTCGGGCCGGCGCCCCCGGGTGAGCTTGCCGGCGCTCGGACGGTTCGACTACCATGAACGGTTGGGGTTGTGTTCAACGGAGTAACAGTGTGATCGAGGTCCAACACCTGACAAAACGGTACGGCCGCGTAACGGCCGTCGACGACGTGAGTTTCCGCGTCGAGCGCGGCGAAATCTTGGGGTTCCTGGGCCCGAACGGCGCCGGCAAGACGACGACGATGCGCGTCCTGACTGGCTACATGCCGGCGACATCGGGACGGGCGATCGTCGCCGGCTTCGACGTGTTCGAGCAACCGCTCGAAGCCAAGCGGCGGACGGGGTACCTGCCCGAGACGCCGCCGCTCTATCCAGAGATGACGGTCCGCGAGTATCTGGGCTTCGTCGCCCGGATCAAAGGACTGCCGGCCGGTGAGCAGAAGGCGCGCGTCGATGTCTCGATGGAAAAGGCCCGTGTGACGGACATGGCATCGCGCCACTGCGGGAAGCTCTCCAAGGGGTACCGGCAGCGGGTGGGTCTGGCCCAGGCGCTCCTCCACAATCCCGACGTGCTGATTCTGGACGAGCCGACCGCCGGCCTCGACCCGAAGCAGATCATCGAGACCCGCGAGCTCATCAAGCATCTCGCGGGCGACCACACGATTATCCTGAGCACGCACATCCTGCCCGAGGTCGCCCAGACGTGCCAGCGTGTCGTCATCATCAACCGTGGGCGGGTGGTGGCGGTGGACACTCCTGAGAACCTCACGCGCCGGCTCGGGGGATCGCAGACGATGTACGTCCAGGTGGACGACCGCGATGCGATCGCGCGGGCAGCGCTCGATCGCGTCGCGGGAATCACACGCGTCGCGGAAGTGGACCGGCACGACGGCATCGTCGGGTACGAGGTGGACAGCGAGCCGGGACGCGATCTTCGGGTGGACATCGCCCGCACCGTGGTGACGGCCGGCTGCGGGTTGCTCGAACTCCGCCCGGTGCGGATGAGCCTGGAAGACATCTTCCTGCAGCTCACAACCGAGGAGCAGCAGGGGGAGGCGACGATCCAATGACGAACATCCTGGCGATTGCGCGCAAGGAATGGCGCGGCTACTTCGCGTCGCCGATCGGCTATGTGGTGATCGGCATGTACGCGATCATCTTCGGGTATTTCTACACCGTCGGCCTCAGCTGGTTCCTGCGCCAGAGCATGCAGGGACCGCAGATGGGCGGCGGACCGCTGAACGTGAACCAGCAGCTGATCCGGTACGTCTTCCTCAACTCCACCGTCATCACGCTCCTCGTGGTCCCGCTGATCACGATGCGGACGTACTCGGAGGAGAAGCGCTCCGGCACAATCGAGCTGCTGATGACCTCGCCGATCACCGACTTCCAGATCGTGATCGGGAAGTTCCTCGGCGCGATGTCGCTGTACGCGGCGATGCTCGGCATCACCGTGATCCACATCGCGGTATTGTTCGTGTACGGGAACCCAGAGTGGAAGCCGGTCGTGTCGGGTTACCTCGGGCTGTTGCTGCTGGGCGGCGCCTTCGTCTCGGTCGGCCTGTTCTTCTCGAGCCTGACCAAGAACCAGATCGTGGCGGGAATGTTCACGTTCGCGGTGCTGCTGCTGCTCTGGGTGGTCGACTGGGTCGGCAATTTCCTCGGTCCGGTCGGCGAGAAGATCGTCACGTCTCTCTCTCTGACGGGTCACCTGGAGGATTTCCTCCGGGGCGTCATCGACAGCCAGCACCTGATCTTCTATCTGAGCTTCATCACCTTCGGTCTGTTCCTGACGGCCAAGTCGGTCGACAGCGAACGGTGGCGGGGGTAGCACACGATGTTGAAACGAGCATTCGATATCATCGGCTGGCTCGGCACGGCGCTCGTGCTGGCTGCCGTCGCTGTCTTCTTCCTCAAGCCCGATTGGCAGCCCTATTCGCGCTGGCTCGCGTGGGGCGGCCTGGTGTGTATCCTCCTGTACACGCTCGGGCAGTGGCGCGAGATCGCCGGCTTCTTCGGCGGACGACAGGCGCGTCTCGGCACGATCTCGGCCGCGAGCATCCTGGTGGTGCTCGGCATCCTCGTGGCCATCAACTACATTTCGTCGCGGGAACACAAGCGCTGGGACCTGACCGCGTCGAGCCAGTTCACGTTGTCACCGCAGACGGTGAAGATCGCCAAGGCGCTCGATGCCCCCCTGAAGGTGACGGTCTTCGCGCGCGAAGGGGATTTCGCGAACTACAAGGACCGCCTCGCGGAGTACGAGTACGCCTCGAAGAAGGTGTCGGTCGAGTACGTGGACCCGGACAAGAAGCCGCAACTGGCGAAGCAGCTCCAGGTTCAGGCGTACGGCACCATCGCCCTGCAGTACAAGGACCGCGTCGAGCGCGTCGTCAGCAACACCGAGCAGGACATCACGAACGGGATCAAGAAGATCGTCAGCGGGAAGGAGCGGACGGTCTTCTTCACGCAGGGCCACGGTGAGAAGGACACGGTCAGCGCCGAACGCAGCGGCTACAACGGCATCGTGAGCATGCTGCAGCGGGACAACTACAAGGTCGAGAAATTGGCGCTCGCCCAGCAGGCGGATGTGCCGGAAAACGCGGCCCTGGTCGTCGTCGCCGGACCGAAGGTGGACCTGCTGCCCGGGGAAGCCGACGCGATCACCCGCTACCTGGCGCGGGGCGGCAAGGTGATGCTGCTCGTCGATCCACCGGACAAGTTCGATGCGCCACCATTGGCGAACGTCATTGCGCTCGCTCACGACTGGGCGATGGACCTGGGACAGAACGTCATCGTGGACGTGAGCGGGATGGGCCGTCTGCTCGGTACGGATGAGACCGTGCCGGTGGTCGTCAGCTACCCCTCGCACCCGATCGTGCAGGGCCTGGATGTGCTCACCGCCTTCCCGCTGGCCCGCTCGGTCACGCCGGTCAGTGGCGGCGTGAACGGCCGCTTCGCACAGACGTTCGCGGAAACGAGCGCCAAGAGCTGGGCCGAGACCGACCTGAAGACGCTGTTCACGGGCGGCAAGATATCGCTCGACGAAGCCAAGGGCGACAAGCGCGGGCCGATCCCGATCGCCGGGGCGGTGTCCGCGCCGGTCGTTGCGCCTCCCGCGGCGGGTGGAGCGAACAAGAGCGACGACGGCCCAAAGCCGGAAACCCGGGTGGTTGTCGTCGGAGACTCGGACTTCGTCTCCAACTTCGCGCTGGGAATCCGAGGCAACGCCGACCTGTTCCTGAACGCGGTGAACTGGCTCGCGCAGCAGGAGAACCAAATCGCCATTCGCCCGCGCGAGGCGGACGATCGCCGCATCACGATGACGGCCAACCAGCAACTCCGGGTGCTCGTGCTGGTGCTGCTCGTCATCCCGGTGCTGGTCCTCGGCAGTGGTGTTTACGCATGGTGGCGGAGGCGTTAGATGCGTGGCATGAAGTCCCTGCTGGGGTTCCTCATTGTGCTCGGGGGCCTCGGCGCGTACATCTACTTCGTGGAGTCCAGGAAACCGGACAGCACGGAACTCCCGGCCGGACCCAAGTTGTTCTCGGTGAAGACGGAAGCCATCGACGAGGTGACCGTCAAGTCGTCGAAGGGCGACACGACCACCCTGCAGAAGATCAATGGGACCTGGCAGGTCACGGCGCCCGTGTCCGTGGCGGCCGATGACACCGAGGTGAGCAGCCTCATCAACACGCTGTCCACCATCGACAGCGTCCGGACCGTCGAGGAGAACCCGGCCGATCTGAAGGTGTTCGGCCTGGCCGAACCCCGCATCGACATCGGTTTCCGGACAAAGGGTGCCGCCAAGGCGCAGCATCTGCTCGTGGGCGAGAAGACCGCCACCGGCGGCGAGCTGTACGCCAAGCTCCCGAACGAAAAGAAGGTCCTGCTGATCGCCGGCACCAACGAGAGCATCTTCGACCGCACGACGTTCGACCTGCGGCAGAAGACCGTCCTGGCGTTCGATCGCGACAAGGTCGAGCAGGTCGAAATCACCACTCCGGACAGCACGCTGCAGCTCGCCCGCGCCAACGGTGAGTGGTCGCTGGTCAAGCCGCTCCAGGCCCCGGCAGACTATGGGACGGTCGAAGGGCTGATCGGTCGCCTGCAGTCGGCACAGATGAAATCGATCGTCGTGCCGGAGGCCGCCGACCTGAAGGCCTACGGCCTCGACAAGCCGGTGCTGACGGCCGTTGTCGGCACCGGCAGCGCCCGCGCCACGCTGCTGTTCGGTCAGAAGACGGATGCGGGAACCGTCAACGCGAAGGATCTGTCTCGGCCGCTCATCTTCACCGTCGAGGCGAGCCTCCTCGACGAGGTGAAGAAGCCGGCAGACGAGTACCGGCGGAAGGACATCTTCACCTTCCGCGCGTTCAACGCCACGTCCATTCAGCTCACGCGCGGCGCCGAGGTCCTGGCGTTCGAGAAGACGAAAGGCCAGGGCAAGGACGCCGGTGAGAAGTGGCGGGAGACGAAGCCCGCGGCCAGGGACATCGACCCGGCGAAGATGGAGACCTTCCTCACCAAGCTGGCGAACCAGCGTGCGCAGTCCTTCCTCGCGGCGGGCAGCAAGTCGAAGACGGGATTGGATGCCCCCGTGCTGGTCGTCGTCGTCCGCTACGACGATGGGAAGAAGGAAGAGAAAGTCAGTATCGGACGGGCCGGTTCAGATGTCTATGCGGCCATCGCCGGTCAGCCGGGAGCCGCAAAGATCGATACGACGGAATTCGACGACGCCATCAAGGCGCTCGACGCGCTGAAGTAACCTACTCGCCCCCGCGGAGCGGTACATGACGGACGTGACCCGTCGAACGGGACCAGTGCGCCGCACCGCACCGGCCATCGTCCTTGCGTGCTTCCT
>DASXVO010000083.1 GCA_036504215.1 Vicinamibacterales bacterium
GTAGGCGGAAACGCAGGACAACAGAAGAGGTGACAGGCGCCTTGGTCCCGGACAGCCGGACCTGGGGCCTGTCACCTTTTTTCGTTTCGGAGGAGGATGGTGGGCACTACTGGATTCGAACCAGTGACCTCCTGCGTTCCGTCGGGTGACAAACGCCAGATCACCGGTTTCTGAGCCGCCTACGCGGCAGTGAACTCCCGAGAGGCGTTGCCCGACGCCATAGAGCATTTCTGAACTGCCTACGCGGCAGTGAACAGACGCGGCTACTCGAACGCTTCATCGCCGAATTTCTGAGCTGCCTACGCGGCAGTGAACAAGTGGCTCACCAAAACCTACGACCTCGTTGTTTTCTGAGCTGCCTACGCGGCAGTGAACGTGTGGCGGGCGTGAGGAAGTGATGTAGACCGATTTCTGAGCTGCCTACGCGGCAGTGAACGCGGCGCTCCTCCCGGGTCACGCGGACCGAGATTTCTGAGCTGCCTACGCGGCAGTGAACTCGGCAGGCGCGCGGGAATCCCTTGCTCGCATTTTCTGAGCTGCCTACGCGGCAGTGAACCTGGCCCCGTGGCATCTCGGCAAAGGCCGTGCTTTCTGAGCTGCCTACGCGGCAGTGAACTGAGCTTCTGCTCGCGTGGCTCGCCAGACTCATTTCTGAGCTGCCTACGCGGCAGTGAACACCCTACACAAGGGCGTGATGCGGCATCCGAATTTCTGAGCTGCCTACGCGGCAGTGAACGATCTGTTTCGCTCGTCTTCGCACGTGCCAGCTTTCTGAGCTGCCTACGCGGCAGTGAACTCCGTCCCCCCGTGGCTGCTCACGATGCCCTTTTTCTGAGCTGCCTACGCGGCAGTGAACGCCATGATTACGCCTCGCTCTCTGTCGTCTCATTTCTGAGCTGCCTACGCGGCAGTGAACCCACGATGGACGCCACGATCGCGCGACTCGTCTTTCTGAGCTGCCTACGCGGCAGTGAACCGCGCTGCTGCCGTTGTCGCGGCGGGCCGTGTTTTCTGAGCTGCCTACGCGACAGTGAACTTTGATTGGCCGATTGAGCACAGCGACCGCACTTTCTGAGCTGCCTACGCGGCAGTGAACCCATGTCGTCAGCGTGAGGCTCGTCGGCACGATTTCTGAGCTGCCTACGCGGCAGTGAACGATCACGTCCACCTCGGAGACGCCCGCCTGATTTTCTGAGCTGCCTACGCGGCAGTGAACGGGATCGCTCATACGACCTTCACCGGCTCGGTTTTCTGAGCTGCCTACGCGGCAGTGAACGCATCACACGCCTCGTCAACTGCGCTTCATTTTTTCTGAGCTGCCTACGCGGCAGTGAACCCCCACCCCTACAGACGCGCTGTGTCCGGTGTTTTCTGAGCTGCCTACGCGGCAGTGAACGGGGTGAGAACAGCGCGACGGACGCGGCCGATTTTCTGAGCTGCCTACGCGGCAGTGAACGAGGGGGACGAGGACGACCCGCCGCACCCTGATTTCTGAGCTGCCTACGCGGCAGTGAACGGTGGCACCTGACCATCCTCCCGGTAGCCCTTTTTCTGAGCTGCCTACGCGGCAGTGAACACGAGCGCGTACACGGACGGCCAAGGCCTGATTTTCTGAGCTGCCTACGCGGCAGTGAACTTTCGCGCGTTGCTCGACGCGGTCATGCAAGCTTTCTGAGCTGCCTACGCGGCAGTGAACGAATCTAGCACGGGCACGTAGTGGCGACGCGTTTTCTGAGCTGCCTACGCGGCAGTGAACGGGATCTGCTTCAATGACGCGGATGGGCTGCTTTTCTGAGCTGCCTACGCGGCAGTGAACTTGTCGCTCGTGACGACGGCGCGGAGCTTGCCTTTCTGAGCTGCCTACGCGGCAGTGAACTAGCTGCGCTTTGACCAGCGTTCCTGCCACTCTTTCTGAGCTGCCTACGCGGCAGTGAACGTTGTCATCGCAAGAAGATGGGTACCCCATTATTTCTGAGCTGCCTACGCGGCAGTGAACTGGAGGGCAGCAGAGCCCACCTGGCGCCACCTTTTCTGAGCTGCCTACGCGGCAGTGAACCTGATGGGCACGGGGGAGCGCGTCGTGCGTGTTTTCTGAGCTGCCTACGCGGCAGTGAACGCGCGATTCGTGCGGATGGTCGAGGCGTTTTCTTTCTGAGCTGCCTACGCGGCAGTGAACACGGTGCGTTGTCGTCCGCTGAAGGCCTCGCTTTTCTGAGCTGCCTACGCGGCAGTGAACGCCAGTTCGGCGATGGCATCCGCCATCAGCGCTTTCTGAGCTGCCTACGCGGCAGTGAACGGCCGTCTCTCCGGCCTGCCACGCCTGGTCACTTTCTGAGCTGCCTACGCGGCAGTGAACGGAGGCTGGCCGGGCCGGGGCCGAAAAGAGATTTTCTGAGCTGCCTACGCGGCAGTGAACGGCATGCCAGGGCTGCGGCGTTTGCGCCGATCTTTCTGAGCTGCCTACGCGGCAGTGAACCGGGTCGTCGACGCCTACGCCCACCAGGCGCATTTCTGAGCTGCCTACGCGGCAGTGAACCCGGCGCGCACGCTGGCCGAGGAAGTGCTGCGTTTCTGAGCTGCCTACGCGGCAGTGAACTTCTACGGGTTCGTCGAGTAGCAGATACCACGTTTCTGAGCTGCCTACGCGGCAGTGAACGAAGTAGTAGTCCGAGCATGGTGTCCCTCTCTTTTCTGAGCTGCCTACGCGGCAGTGAACGATAGAAGGGGTGAACGCCGACCTCCTGAAGCTTTCTGAGCTGCCTACGCGGCAGTGAACGTGGTGGGCCTGGGCCGATGAACTCAGGGTGATTTCTGAGCTGCCTACGCGGCAGTGAACGGGTCGGTTGTGGCACTGCATGCGGTGCCGATTTTCTGAGCTGCCTACGCGGCAGTGAACCACCTTGGCCTTGGCGTGCATCGCCGTGGTGTTTTCTGAGCTGCCTACGCGGCAGTGAACTGGTCTGGGCAGGCTGGAGTAGGACACGCGGATTTCTGAGCTGCCTACGCGGCAGTGAACGTAGGTGGCCGTCACCGACCGCCGCAGCTGCCTTTTCTGAGCTGCCTACGCGGCAGTGAACCTCGGGGTCGAGGGTGACTACGGTATCGCGCATTTCTGAGCTGCCTACGCGGCAGTGAACGATCGTCCGACGTACTCCCGGCCATCGTGCAATTTCTGAGCTGCCTACGCGGCAGTGAACTATTGTTGTGACATCGCTCAGACTCCCTAACATTTCTGAGCTGCCTACGCGGCAGTGAACGCGCACCGGCCTCGCCGAACTTCGGATGGTCATTTCTGAGCTGCCTACGCGGCAGTGAACGTTGGGAGCACGTCAGCGTGCACGCGTTCCAGTTTCTGAGCTGCCTACGCGGCAGTGAACGGTTCCGGATACTCATGTACGTTCCGCGAAAATTTCTGAGCTGCCTACGCGGCAGTGAACGTTTTGCGTGATCTTGGCACCGGACATCGTGATTTCTGAGCTGCCTACGCGGCAGTGAACACGGGCGGATCGTTCGTCCGCTGCAACTCGCTTTTCTGAGCTGCCTACGCGGCAGTGAACTGGTCCGTTCGGGGCACCCCCTGGCACACAGATTTCTGAGCTGCCTACGCGGCAGTGAACCTTGCCGCTGGCCAGGTGGGGCCTATGTCGATTTTCTGAGCTGCCTACGCGGCAGTGAACTCGTTCAATCGGCGGAAGTTCCGGTCCGCGCTTTTCTGAGCTGCCTACGCGGCAGTGAACGATGGCGTCAGGGCAGAGTCCCGAGGCGTCCATTTCTGAGCTGCCTACGCGGCAGTGAACACGGTCGCGATCGCCAACATCAACGGCGCATTTTTCTGAGCTGCCTACGCGGCAGTGAAGTCCCCTGCCGCGACGTCCTCCGTGAGCGTCGTTTTCTGAGCTGCCTACGCGGCAGTGAACGCCTGGGGACGATCCTGGTTCGGCGCGACGGATTTCTGAGCTGCCTACGCGGCAGTGAACATGGCTTGTGGTCGCGGACTATCGGTTCGGTGGTTTCTGAGCTGCCTACGCGGCAGTGAACGTGACCACGTTGACGCCGCTCGGCGGCATAAATTTCTGAGCTGCCTACGCGGCAGTGAACGACAAGGTCGGCCTTCGCCTGGTCGGCGTCGTTTTCTGAGCTGCCTACGCGGCAGTGAACTCCAGACACGACCCCTCGCCTAGTCGCCACTATTTCTGAGCTGCCTACGCGGCAGTGAACATCGGCAGGGCTCGGCGGATCAGCGCCTCCAATTTCTGAGCTGCCTACGCGGCAGTGAACCGTCCGACGCGTGCCCGGCGGCCGCGGCTCATTTTCTGAGCTGCCTACGCGGCAGTGAACATCCGCACCGCCCGGCGAGGCGAACATCGTTCTTTCTGAGCTGCCTACGCGGCAGTGAACTCGACCGATATCGCCGCAAGTCCTATTGATAGAGCGGTTACTCGCAGATCATGGCCTCCTTCCTTCCTAAACGGCCTCACCGTAAGTCGCTGAAGTAACGCGGGACTGCGAGCAGGCTCCAGAAAAGGGTCAGAACCACCGGATCGTAGCCAAGAGACTCAGTCCGAACGCATTGAAAGTACCTGTGACCGGCTCGTCCTGCGGGATTCCCGCCTTCAGAAACAGCCGGAAGTTCTGCCCCGTGGTGTGGCTGCGTAGTTGAACCCATGGCAGCGTCAACCGCTCAGCCACGTTCTCGGGCACCCGCTCGGCAAGTTGCAGCGCGTCGAGACCATGACGCTTGGCAAGCCGCCGCCGGAGTCTTTCAGGACTGCTCTTGGCCTGAACACGGCGAAGCGTGCGATGAGCCGCGTGACTCGGTATTGAGTCTACGGGCCCAACCAATACGTGGTCTCGCATGGCCCCAAGCCAGTCGGACGCCAGCAGCGTATCCAGTGCCGTTCGACCCCCAAGAAGCCTTAGTCGTCTGCCAAGCGATGGGGGTCGAATCTGATAGTCAGGGAACGCAACCGCGACGCCGAGCTTGTTGTCGGGTGCCAGTGCGCGATGCAGTCTGTCGTACAGAGCGCCGAGTAGCACATGAGGCGCGAGTTCAGGGTCCCGGCGAACCTCAACGTCCGTGAAGTAGTCCATTCCCGTTACTCCTTCCCAGAGTCACCGAACACTCCGCCTCGAATCAGCGTCGCGACGACGAAATGCTGATTGCTCATCTCAGGCGCGTTGTCTTTGAGTATCCAGTTGTCCAGTAGGCTATAGAAGTCCTGCTTCGACTTCGGCTGCCGGCAGGCCTTACCGAGGGTCGTCACGGATCCGTAAGGCTCGACAGCAATGGGCCCGAATTCCTCAGACTCGGGGTGCCACGTGTCGATTGTCCGTATCGCATTGCCGATCTTCTGCGAGTGCATGCCGGCCACGGCGCTCACGGAGTAGAGGGTCTTGCTCTTCTTGCCCGCCTCCTTGTTGAGAAACAACTCCTGCGATGGAAACACCTCCTGCCCTGTGCCGATGCGCACAAACGCCGTCACGCTGAGCAACACGGATTGCGGGCCGGAGAACCCGTTGGCAATGACGCCCGCCAGAGCGTCGACGTTGGCGGTGTCTGTGCTTGGAACCTCGAAATTCCTGAGCGAGAAGGCGAGAGAATTGAACGTCCACTTCTGGGCCAGCGCCCCGTCCCGGAGTTGTGCGACGCGCACCTCGAGTTGTTCCGCCCCAATTCGATTGCGCCAGAGAAACCGTCCGTTTGCCAGATTGATGGCGTAGCGATGCGCCAGTTCGTCGAAGCCATGTTCCTCTGCGTACCTGTTCACTACGGCGAGCAATCTGGCCCGATACTCGCTGTTGTTGCATGCCGATGGAACGCCTGTTCCGGCGAGCACACGCAGCGTGAAGCTCACCCGGAGCGTGTCCGTCGTATTTGGCAGCGTCGCCACATCAACCTTCTGTAGGTTGGGATTCTCGACAGCGGCATCCAATTTGGCAGGGTCTTGATCCTTTGCTTTGAGGCGATTGGAAATGGTACCCCGTACTGACTTCTCACGAACGGCAATGGGCTGCCACGCGTCGTCGCTGGCGCGCGCTTCCCAGCGCCCGGCGAAGAATAACGCATCGGACGGGTCGAGCTTACGTTCAAAGGCCAGAACGGTCGCAGTCTTGAGAGCCATTGTGCACTCCTCAGATTTCGGGTTAGCGGATGGCCGCTGCATCGGCGGCAGATGTCGAAACAGAGTAGTCGTTACAGCACCGATACAGACCATCGGCCGGGTCATAGCTGGTGTACCAGACCAGGTCGACCACGTCAGTCAGGCGATGCGGACTTATCCACTGCCCAATGGAATAGACGCTCTCGACAAACCTGAAAGGCGTGGTCGCATCACGGGCGTTGGCAACCTCACCGCTACGGTATAGCTGCGAGAGCCCCGCGTAGCCCACGGGGATGGGCACCGTCCATCCTTCGCGCCGGTCGGTTACCCACTCGACGGTTCCGTCTGGTGCTCGAATCGCCCGATGGTTCAGCCGCGATAGGTCGAGCCACGCATCGAGCAGGCGGGTACCTGGCGTGGTCTGACAGAGAGTTGCAAGGTGGGCGTCAAGCAGGTCCCTGCGGTCCACCAGCGTGAAGCCTGGCAACCATCGACGCGTCATCGTACGGAATTGGGCGCGTCGGTCATCGGATGTGTCAGGCAACACGTGCAGGGACGGCCGCTGCGCGCGCCTGCCTTCGTCTGGCGCGCTGGGCAGCAGGCTACCACCAGCTATCCGCATATCGTGGAGAAGCCTGGACGTCTCCTGCGCGATTCGCTGACGCGCCCCCTCGCCAACGTGAGTGGTGGCTAGGTTGACCAAGAACACGAGCGTGACGTCGAGATGGATTCGACCCTCTTCAACAATCGCGGCCGTGTCCCCTTTCTTGTCAACGGGGTTCCGCGTCAGTCGGAACGCTCGGGTATAGCCGCCTTCGGTGGTCTGCGGCTCACAGTCGTGGCACACGACTCCGATGCCACGAAACTCCACGGCGCCCTCGCCGGCTCGGCGCCTCGCAAGGGCCGTCATCAAACCAGTAAACGCGGTGATCGACGGGAACCCCCAGGTCATCTGGCTTGACACGGCGTTAGCACCGCGTACTTTCAAGCGGGGCACAATCAGCACGGCTTCCTGATAGTCAGTCGACATGCAGTTCCTCCTGCTCCTGGGCCTCTATCTCGGCCTGTGCCAACGCGCACCAATGCATGTACTCCGGGTCACCCATCGGAAGCGGATCGCGCAACTGGGTGTTGAGCCAGCGACCAAACGACAAGCTCACTTCATTCTCCCAGCCGGGAGGCAAAGCGCGGCCCGACTGCTCGGCATCGGGGTCCAGCCACTGTCGTTCGGCAGCGCTCAGACGACAATTGGGCTCCGCCGTCCAGCGAGCCGGCAGGGTCAGTAACTCAGCTCGATACATCAGCAGTTCACCTAGCAGGTCCGACACCAGCGCATCTCGACGCCGGCGGGTCTGTAAATTCGCCGCCGGGGCGCACTCAAGGTGAGACCGCAGCGTGGCGACCGCTTGTTTGACTGCTGGCCGACGCGCGAAAGGAGTGAACATCGACTCGGTGTTCAGTAGGGGCCGCACGCTCGCGGACTTCCAACGGGGTGGCAACGATGTAAGCAGGTAGTTCTCGCCTCTACGCTCACTGTTCAACTGACTGATGTTCTGGGGTTTCGTGCCCCCAAGCTTCTGAACGGCCAGACCGGGGTAGTCATGCAACACATGCTCCGCGTACTTACAGGCCTTTCTCGCCGCATGCGCGCTCTTGCTTTCCTCACTGAAGCGATCGGACCGGACGGCAACGTACACGCGATGAGCAAGCGATGTCGCATACAGCGGTGCCAGCAGGTGGTAGCAGTCATCGTCGTGAGGGTCGAGGCCGACCAGCCAGTAGACCTGCTTCGCCAGCGTGTGTGAAGCCAGCGTGCCTTTCGGCTCCATCAGCCGCTTGAAGGCGTCCAGCCATCCTTGTGCCTGCTCAGGGTCAGCGCTCAACGCCGCCCCCACGTCCGGATCGTCCAAACGCACGAGATCCCACACGGTTGCCTCTCCGACCGGCAGTCTCAAGAACTTGACGACGTCCAATGCGGCGGCGTTCCCGACCGTATCGCTGTCGTAGTCCTTGCCCAGGCAGTGACTTCCGACGCATGCCAGGGCGGGCAATGTCGTGGGGTCGGCGTAGAGGTTCGTGCCTTTGGCGTCTGGATGGGTCGCCTTCAGTGAATGGGTCACCGCCTGGAGTTGTTGTATCCGGTGGGCAGCATCGCCAATCCAGGCCTCTAGCCCGAACTTGCGATGCAACTCCTCTCGGTTCGAGGGTGTGTTGCCCGCACCTCCCTCGACAGTCGCAAGCGACCTCAGCTTCTCTTGAAGTCGCGCCGACAAGAACTCTTCGATGATGCGCCGTATCTGGTCGGCGCGTGATGGATCTGACACGGATGTCCTCCCCTGTACTCAAGAACGTCACCACAGCGGTGAACAGTTCAGCGCAGTCTCTTGGCAAAGCCCAACGTCGGATGAAATCGGTAGCCCGCCTCGTGTTCTGGCAAGGTGACGGTGGCAAACCGTCTGGAGCAATCCCGGAGGCTCATCGCTCGCGCGTCGGCCAAGTCACGCAAGGGCTGCATGAAGGTGGCGTCGCTCCACGCCACGATACCCGGTCCCTGGACACAGTCGTCTGGCAACCGCTGCAGCAGCGACCTGTCAACCGCCTCATGCAGGTGGCCTCGACCGCCGTGGATGGGCAGCAAACGGGTCAGTTCAAAGTCGTCATCGTCGTCGGACGACACCCGCAAGAACAGTTCGACGTCCGGGGTCGTGTCACCGCGGAACGGTTGTTTTCGTTGGAGTTCCGCGGTGAGCAGCGCGTCGGCCGGAGGCAGGCTCCACCACAGTGCGGCATTGACAGCCGGAACCGGTCTTGCTCGTGGGTTCGGTGGACCACGGTGTTGAAGGGCCTGTGCCACGGGCAGCATGATCTCCCGCATCCGCGCGTGCTCCAGGTCCACAAGGCGGTGGTGTGGCCGCAGCTGTTCGGCGGCGACAATTCGCGGTCGCGCGTCGATGACGTCGCGCTCTGACGGGTCGAGTAGCCGGTCCAGTTGGTGCTCCGCGAGTGTGAACTCGCAGGACTCAAAGCCTGGTCGCCAAAATGCGAGCTTCGCCGGTGCTCTGCAGTGACTGAGGTTCGCATTGAAGACTCGCAGGTTGGGTGACGTGCACGCCCTGGTCGATGCCGTCGAACCCTTCCAGCGAGTTGGATGAGCGAGCGTACGGACGAGGGTTCGATGACTGCCCAGTCGTAGTCGTGGTCACGCCCGACCTCGGTGACGGGTGACCCCAGCACCAGGAACAGGTGGTCGTGCTCTGGGTAGCTGGCCAATCGCGCCCGAATGTCCGGCAGCCGAAAGACCGCCAACGGGTCCACTCGATTCAACGCCAAGTCCAAGCGGTGCTCAATGGCCGACCGCAGCAGGAGTGGGTACTGCGAGTGGTACACGCAGAGATGGACGCGATGCCCGGTAGGGGCACCAGCACGGAAGAGGGCCAGCGCGACTTCGTAGAGAGGTCCGATGTTGGCCATACGGACCAGGCCGAAACTGACCCGTCTACCGCTGAGCGCATCCACCGTGTGATGCCGCGCGTGCAACTCGCTCGCCGAGGCCATTGCGAGCGATGCATAACGGGCATACAGCGTTGTGTCGTCCTCATCCACCTCGGGAGATAGGTCGATGAGTTCGCATCGCCGCCGAGCCTCGCCGGCCGCGAGTTGCCGGAGTGCGTCACGTCGCTGGCTCGCGAAGGCTGCATGTGTGGACTCGAACAGTTCAGGCGTCTGGCAGTCGACCTGGATCTGTCGGAACTCGTCCACCCAGGCGCAGCAGATGTCGGGTGGGGGGGCAGCGCCGCCGGGGCGGTCGTTCCGATTGAATTGGAAATGGACGCGGCCGGCCCGGTAGGCGAGGAACAAGCCCTGCACCAAGGCCGGCGGCAACGTCGCCGACGACAGCAGCACACGCGAACCAAACAGTCCGGCCCAGTGGACCAGACGGGTCAGAGCAGGCAGATCGCTGATGTCGAAGTCGTCAGGTTCGTCCAAGACCAAGTCGCCGCTCATCAACCGCAGCATCGGCGCAATTTGGCTTCCACCGCGCTGGCTCTCGGTCGACGGTGTCAGGTGGTCGATTGTGCAGACCAACAGAGGGGCGGCGACCAACGCCTGTATCTGTGGGTCGTGCACCACCTGATCGAGCAATGGGTGGCTCTCAAGGTCGGTACCACCAAAATCGACGACACTGTCTTCGTCCAGCAACGGTTGGCAAGAGGCGGAACCGCTCTGCTCAGCCAGATGCTGGTAGTGCTCGAACAACGCGCGGGATGCGGCCCCCCCGACTTGAATCGCCACACTATCGTCACCCAGATTCAAGAGGTTCCGGAATGCCCGACCCGTCTGAAGGGTCAGCGTTCGCAGACCCATCCCAAATGCGCAACGCATGCCCGTCGCTGGGTCCGCCAAGGCATACATCATGCGCGCGTTCGCCAAAGTCTTGCCGCACCCGGTCGACGCCATGTTGACGATGAAAGCGCCGTGCCGACTGGCTCGCTGATGCATCGTGGCCGCAACGTCAGCGGCCTTGTTCTGCCACCGAAAGCGTTCGTCCTGCACGCGCGCGTTCAACGCACGTGATGCCAGGAGACGCGGGAGATGCTGATCAAGTGCGGGCAACGCAACGGCCGCCGCCCGGCTATGACGCAGCACGCCCAGGAGATGCTCGTCGAGCGTCTGCCGCAGACAGCCCGTGCTCCGGTCGGTATTTGCGTAGAGCGTGTCACTCTCCGGCGCGGAGATACATTCAGGCAGGGTTGACCGGGCCGAATAGTGGTGGTCGGCCAGCATCAAGCAGAGGCGCGACAGGTGCATCACATACGGGTTGTCCACCCAGATGAACCCCTGCGCCCGGTCGGGCCGGCTGCACATCGCTTGCAGTCGTCGGGCAACCCGTGCCGCATTCCGTCGCCAAGCGACTGACGTAGTAGGAAGGCCACGGGGAAATCGCCAGTAGGAGGCAACGCCATCCGCATCGTGGTCGTCGCCCTGCCACGACTCGTTCCAGTTCGCATCCACCTGCGCCAAGATGTTCGAGAGCCCCGGCACCGTGAACACCGGCCGGTCACCGTTTCGATCGCTGGGTCGGACAGGCAGGCGATGATGGCTCACCACCAACCACCCGACGGCCTGGGCCAGTGGAGCGTGAGACAAGGAGTCCAGAGGGCGCCGGCAGTCTCGGTCGAGTCCATCACGACGGAGGCGGCCCAGCCACGTCGCATCGTCCTCGGTCGTCGGAGCGGCCAACCTTGCGAGCCAATCCGAGTCAACGTCCGGGCCGACGAACGCCTCGAAGAGCCGCAGCGAAACCCACTCGTGGCGGTATCGGTTGCGACCGACCTGTTGGCGGCGCAAGAGACCCTGAAAAGGGCAACAATATACTTGCCTAACCCACGCCGGGGGTGTACTGTGACCCCCGGCTGCTGGGATGATCCCGGCAGGGTTCTGAGCCTGTGGGACATCATGAATCTGTTCGACGTTGGCGACTTCGTGGCGGCCGTGCGGTCTCTGTCGAACACCGCTAGGAATTGTGAGGCCAGGCGCGCGCTTGGCGAAGGGGCTAGAGCCGTCTCGGAGGATGACCAGCGTCTCGTGTGGGCGTACGTCACGATTGCCCACGATCTCTGTGTGAAGTATCAGTTCTGTGATGGGGCCGGCAGAACGCGAGATACTCTACGCGCCTTCGATCCACGAATGCAGGGTTCGGTCGGTCCCCGAGTGGTTGATTATTCTTGGGCCGCCGCCGACCTAAAGAATGTGAGTGACGCACTCATACGCGAAGTGGAGAAACTCAAGTTTGTTTTGGTGCCTCATGACAGAACTGAGTACCTAGACAGGCCTGATCTGTTTGGAGAGGCCGTCTCGGCGGCCTTCCCTTCGGCTACGAACGACATTCGAGAAGCTGGAAACTGCCTTGCCGCAGGCTGTGACACCGCCGCTGTCTTCCATCTGATGCGGGCTGTAGAGTGGGCTCTCCGCCGGTTCTGCCTCTACTTTGGCTTCAAGCAGGTCAGGAACAAGTGGAACAAGGCGACCAAGAGGTACGACGAATATGTTCCAATTGCGTACGCCACATGGGAAAAGGTGCTTTCTGGGCTGAAGCCAGCTATCGACGGCAAGATCGACAAGATGCGGAGAAAAGACGAGAAACAGGCAGCGCAGGAATGCTTTCTAGGTGCGTGGCAGGAGATTCAAGCCATAAAAGACGTTTGGAGAAATCACGTAGCGCACACCAGGAAGGACTACGGACCGAAAGATGCCGACGCCGTCATGGATCACGTTAGGCGCCTGATGACATCGCTTGCGGTGAAGTTCGGAGAGGACAAATAGCGCGAATCACTTGTCGCGAGATACGTGTGTTTTTCGCTTTGGCGCCCTGAGAACTCGCCGCAGTCCCTTGGTGAATCGGTCCATCGTGCCCTTTGGGTTGTCGGCGGGCACGTCGGGTGTGATGGTTTTGCGCGGTACAACTGGAGTCATAGATGACTGCCCTTCACGCGATTGTTGTTCAACTCGACGATCTACAGACACTCACGCTGGTCTGCACGTGTGGAGCAAAGATCACGATCAAGTTCGATGCAACGCTGGTCGAGCGATGTCCGTCCTGCAAGACGCAATTCGACAAAGCGGCGCAGGATGCACAGGTCGTGTTCCAGAACCTTCACACGACGCTCCGGGCGAGTTCGGCGCATGTTGAGTTCTCAATTCCGGTTCCGGACTCGTCGGCCCCGTCGAAGTTGCGGCCGTGAGCGTTCAGCACGTTTCTGGTAGCCCCTTTCCGGTCAGGACGGCGTAGGTGAGGCGACGGCCGAGAATGCCCTTGAGGGCGAGCGCGAAGCGGGAGGCATCATCGCCCGCCCGCTGGTTGAATCGGAAGCACTCTTCGTCGAGGTAGCGGAACAGATGGAACGGTTCGATGCTCACGTAGGTGCCCTTGATGGCTCGCTTCAGGAGACTCCAGAAGTTCTCCAGGCCATTGGTGTGGACCTGCCCGTTCACGTAGCACTCGGCGTGGTCGATGACGCTGTGGGTGTAGTCGGACGCCAGCCCAGCGTAGGACGAGAGCGCATCGGTATAGACGGTCGCGCCGGGCTGGACATGCTGGCGGACCTCGGCCTGAAGCCGCGGCTTCTTGACGTCCGGCACAACGGTGGTGCGGACGGTGGAGTGCCCGTCCTTGCCGTGCCGCGCGAGCAACCCCATCACAGCGACCTTGCCCATGCCGCCAGTGCCAGTGATGACCCTGGCGCGTTTGGCGGGGTGCATGTTCCTGGCCTTGCCGCCAATGTAGGTTTCGTCGACTTCGACCTCGCCTCCGAGCTTGCCGCCGGTCTCTTCGTCCTGCAAGGCCAGCCGGAGACGCGACAGCATAAACCACGCGGTCTTCTGGGTGACGTGGAGCGCGCGGCCCAACTCGTAGCTGCTGATGCCGTTCTTGCAGTTGGTGAGCAGCCAGAGTGCCGGGAGCCACTTCTCGAAGCCAAGGGGGGAATCCTCGAAGATGGTCCCGACCTTGAGCGAGAACTGCGGGCGCGGATGCCGCTCGTAGCACTTGTACCGGCGCTGGTTCGCCAGATAGGTGACGCGGTCGGACCCGCAAGTCGGGCAGCGCACGATGCCATTCGGCCAGCGGATCGCTTCCACGGCCGCGCGGCAGTGCTCGCAGTCAGCGAAGAACAGGATGGCTTCCTGTAGGGTCTTCGGTTCGTCGATGTCGTCGCGCTTCATGCCTTCAATATAGGCCGAAGCATGCGGTTAGTCAAGTATGTTGTTACCCTGAAAAGCCTCCGTAGCCTTGCCCATGTCATGCAGCAGGGCGGCAAGAGCGGCCAACAGGTGGATGTCCTCGCCGCTATGCCAATCGTTCTCTTCCTGGCGGCGGAGAACATTCCGTCTCGTAGTGTTTGTCGGTACCGCGCCTTGGGCGTTGAAACGGCGCGCGTTGCCCACCGTCCACAACAACTCGGTGTGGTCCAGCCCGCGTATCCAGTGGCACGCGACTGCCGTGTTCTTGCGTGCGGTCTGGCGCAGCAAGCGACGCAGTGTGTCTAGGCCATCTTGCGTGATGGCCGTCTGCCAGGTGCGGTCGCCACGGCGCTCGGCGAACTGATCGAGAATCCGCCTGGTCTCGGTCAGAGCGCGTTTGTCGCATTGCGATACCAGCAGGACATTCACCCACTGCTCTCCTCGGCAGGGCTCGACTGCCTCAAGGCGACTTGGCCTACGAGGAGTGCGGTGGCTTTGACCGTCTCAATCATGAAATCGAGGGATTCGGTGCGGGTGAGCATCTCGACGCACGCCTGTCGGAATGTCTGTTCGGTGTCGCCTCGCGCGGCTGAGATGAACGCCTGGGGCAGAATGACCGCATCCTTCACCAAGTCAGCCACGTCGAAGACCAGCCCGCCGCGCCGAGTCTTGCCATGAAGCACAGCCAGGGAATGCGGCAGGCCGAGCACCCACGTGGCGGTGGCGCCAAGCCCGTAGGCCAGGTAGTTGCCATGGTCGAGGAACTGATTAGCGCGGTCCGCGCTTTCTCCTCGCTCAGCCCGGGTAAACTCGCCGTAGCGTGTGGTCTCTGCCGCGATGCGATACAACCGCTTGGCCAGGCGCGCTTCCGCGGTCAACAGTTGGGAATGGTCACGCGCCAGAGTGAACTCAGCGTCAGCTTCACTCAAGAGGCGCTGCAAGAGGGGCGGAGCAACGGTGAAATGTTGGTCCTTCAACAGACGGTTGGCGGTCCAGTGCTGTTCAACGCGTTCAACTCGGGCCCGCTGAAACTGCTTCGCTGCTTGAAGGCGAAGGGCATCGTCAAACCAGAAGCGTACCCAGTGCTGCAGGTACTCGCCCGGGCGGTACTCGCTTTGCGGTTGGAGCCAGACAACCTCCTGCGGACCTTCCGCTGCCGCAAACAGTGGGGTCCCTCCTCCCCCACAGAACCCCAGGAGCACACCAGCCTTGGCGAGTTCTCGGACGGCCGCTTGAGTGACCGACGTTCCCGTTCCGAGGAGCAACGTGGTCGTGTTGGCGATAGGGATGTTCCAGTAGAGGGAGTCTGGCCCAGCGTCGGTGACATACTCGACGCGGCCACCGTTCACCATCACGCGACAATGCTCCAAGTAGTAAATGTTCGCCCGCTTGGAGTGCAAAATCGTTTTGAGGTCGGAAGGACGCAACGCGTGTGGATTCACCGCATGCTCCGCAAGTAGTCCGTCCGGGGCGGATTGTGCTCTGTCGAACGGCCAACCGTCAAGCGGCTGAGATTCCCAGCGGCTGAGATTCCCATGCGACTCGGCCTACCGCTGTGGCCGATGTGATGAGGCCACGTGGGGCTTGCCAACTGTATGTGGTTGAAGGGCGTCGCCATCGACACCCCCCGGAACGTTGGCGGGGCCTCGAACGTTGGGTGGTGATCGTCGTTCACCCGTTGGCTGGCGTCGTCCAGCCCAGCGAGTTCGACCTGGAGACCGGCCGGCTCTGAATCATGGCGTCGCGGCACCAGGTCTCGCTGGTCGTCGTCACGCGCGACCACCTGGCCGACTCGCTGGACGCGCATATGCCTTCGGCGGTCCAGGCCGTTGGGCGGCCCGACGTTTCCGGGCGTGGGCACCATCAGAACACGGTGGTCTGGCTGGCCTTACTCGACGCCGGGCGGGTTATCTCATCCACCTGACGGTGCCCGCCCCGTTTGCGTTGCGGCACTCCGACGCCGCACTCCGATTCCATGTCTGGGGCTTCACTGCTGTGGTAGGATGCCGCACGGATCCGTATTGGGCTCTCCGTCCGCCCCTGGGTTCCCCTTACCGCCTTGTCCCATCGAGTACCATCGTTGTTCCTCCGACGGGGCCAGGCGGTTTCCCGATGGGGGTGGCATGAAGCACACTTGAAAGTGTGGCGTGGAACAGCCTGTCTTTGCTGCCATCGACTTCGAGACGGCGGACTACGAACGTGACAGCGCGTGCGCTGTCGCCGTCGTGCGGGTCGAGGGTACGCGCATTGTCCGGCGTGTTCACCACATGATTCGCCCGCCCCGAAGGACCTTCGTCTTCTCGTATCTGCACGGGATCTCCTGGGACGATGTCACTGGAGCGCCGTCGTTTCGCGAACTGTGGCCCGAACTCAGGTTGGAGCTCGAGGGCGTCGAGTTTCTCGCGGCGCACAACGCAAGTTTCGACCGCTCCGTTCTGGAGACCTGCTGCGAACGCGCTGGCGTCGAGCCGCCTACCAGCCGATTCGAATGCACGGTCCGCCTCGCACGATCCGCCTGGGGCATCTATCCGACGAAGCTCCCAGATGTATGCCGACGGTTGCGGATTCCGCTCGATCATCACCAAGCCGCGTCCGACGCGGAAGCATGCGCAAGAATCGTCATCGCCGCTGCGCAGGCGGGTGTGACGTTGCCGTCACCACCCCTTCCGGACCCACGAGTTCTCCCGCACCGTGTCGGTTGACAAGGACGTCCGGGCGGTCAGCGCCTCTCGCCGCCCGCCCCTCGCCTGGACGTGCCCTCACCTGTCATGGTGCTCGTCCACGCTGCTGGTATGACCCACGACACGCAGTTCTGCCTCCCCATGGTGTCCCCATCGTTCCCGCCGGCTCGTCGGCGACCCTTTACCTCCTGCTGACCAGCGGACTGGGCGAGGCGCTCGAGCTCGTGGCTCTCAACCGGGCAGGCGAGTTCGGTACACCGCGGCGGAAGGTGCTGTGAACACTGCCACCAAGACAACGCACGGGCAAGACTGGGTGCCGGCCGAGGATGTCAGCGACGATCTCGACCCGGTCCATTTCGACTGGTCAGACAATTCACCGCTGAGCGACATCATCCGTGCCCGCCGCGATGGACACTTGGTCCGGATTCCCAAGCCGGTCGTGGTCATCGACTCGGGCGCGAGCCGCTGCCACTACACCCGCGAGCGATTCTCGAAGTGGATCGCGGGGCCGAGCAGCATCGCCTGAAGGCGAACGCCAGCAAGCGCAAGGCGATGAGTTACGGGCGGATGTGCGCGGAGGAACGGCGGTTGCGCGACGAGATCGCGGCCCTCACCACCCAGGCCGAGTGGACCGATGTCGCGGAGGATGTCGAGCATGGCGCCGACGTGCGGGACGATGAGTTGCCCGCCGAGGTGCAGCGCCGCGAGACCCGGTTGGCGACGATCGCGGCGGCGAAGGCGCGACTCGAAGCGCGCCAGGCCGTCGCGGACCGCGAGCAGGGCCGCACACCGGAGGCTGGTCTCCAGGGCCTCGGTCGCAAGCCGTTCACGCGGGACTTTGGCGTGCCGCCCGACACGGCCCAAGAGAACTTCACGGATCCCGAGAGCCGGATCATGAACACGACGGCGGGCTTCGACCAGTGCTACAACGCGCAGACCGCGGTGGATGAGGTCTCGCAATTGATCGTCGCCACTGGGCTCAGCAACGGTGCGGCGGACCAGGGCGCGTTGCTGCCCCTGGGCGACCGGGTGCAGGACACGCTCGGTACGCGGCCGACCGGGGTGCTCGCCGACGCGGGGTACCGCGACGACGCGACGTTGGTCGCTCTGGAAACACGTGCCATCACGGCGTACGTCTCACTGGGGCGGGAGGCCAAAGCCACGCCGGTCCTGGATCCCACACACGAGGCGACGCGGCTGACGGCTTCGTGGCTGCGCTCTACTTCCCTGGCAGCCAACTCCTCGTCGTCTCTGCGCGATACGCGGTGCCGCCGCTGCTGGCGGAGAAGATCGCCAAGAAGGAGTTTCGGGACGTCTACACGGATCTCAATAGCGCGTCGATCAGCGGCACCAAGGCTCTGGTGATGGATAGCGGCGCCGATGGGCTGCGTGCCAAGAAGGACGAGGGCCGTTTCGATACGTGCGATATCGGCGTCAAGGCCCTGGTCTTCGATGGTGACTGGAAGAAGCAGAAGATCGCCAGTGAGGACGAGTACCTCAAGGCGTTTGCCGACGCGGACCAGCGCTACGCGAAGATGCTCACGGCGCTGATTGCCCAGGCGAAGAAGCTGCAGTAGGCGGAAACGCAGGACAACAGAAGAGGTGACAGGCGCCTTGGTCCCGGACAGCCGGACCTGGGGCCTGTCACCTTTTTTCGTTTCGGAGGAGGATGGTGGGCACTACTGGATTCGAACCAGTGACCTCCTGCGTGTGAAGCAGGCGATCTAACCGCTGATCTAAGTGCCCGACCCGGCGAGAATCCTAAGTCTAAACCATCTGGGCGCCACGCGACAACCCGCTCGATCCAATCCGGCTACTTTCGTGTCTCCGGCAGCCGGCGTGGCGGAGGCCCGTCGTACATCGCGTCCTTCGGATCGATCTGGCGCATCGGCTGCTGCCGGGCGCGCTCCTCGTTCGAGTGGGCGATCAGCCCCGGGATCCGCGCGATGATGAACAGCGCATTTCCCAGTTCCGGTTCGAAGCCCATGTCGCCGCACACCGCCGCAATGGCGCCGTCCACGTTCAAGGGCAGGGGCTTCTCCCCGGCCTCGGCGTGGGAGAGCAGGCGCTCGACCGTCCGAATCATCTGAACGTGTTCGCCGTCGAGCTCGAGCTCGTGCGCCATCTGCAGCAGGCGCGCGGCGCGCGGGTCGCTCGTGTGGATGCGGTGCCCGAAACCCGGTGGACGCCGCCCCGTGGCCCGGTACGACTTCACCAGCGCCTCGGCGGCCGCCTGAACCGTCGCGCCCTGCCGGACGGCGGAGAGTCCATCCTGGATGAACCGGATGCAGCTCTCGATGTCACCGCCGTGGTACATCCCGAAGCCCAGCACGCCGGTCGCGACCGACGCGCGCAGGGGCGCGCCGGTGGTGGCGATGTTCCGCGCGGCCAGCGTCGACGGCGGAGTCACCCCATGATCGATCGAGGAGACGAGGGCCGCCCCGAATAGCTGCCCGATGGACGGCGTCGGCAACTCGCCGCGCAGGATCAGATACACGGCTTCGGCAAACGACAGCCGGCCCATCAGCTCGTCCACCGGGTACCCGCGAATCAGGATCTTGTTGGGCTCGATCCGCGTGATGGCCGTGCGCCAGTGCGGATCGGCAGTGCGCGGGCGCGTTCGTCGCTCGGCGGCGAGACGGGTCGGCGTGGTCGGGTCCTCGCGCTGACGGGCCATGCGTGCCTCCGCGTCGGGGGGTTAGAGCGTGCCGTAGAGCCGATCGCCGAAATCGCCGAGGCCGGGGACGATGAACTTGCGATCGTTCAATCCCTGGTCGATGACCGGCGTGTAGATATGGACGCCTGGGAAACGTTGCTGGACGAGCGCGACGCCTTCTGGGGCGGCAACAATGCAGAGAAGACGGATGTCGCGTGCGCCGGCACGCTCGAGCAACTCGATGGCGGCGACGGCACTCCCGCCCGTGGCCAGCATCGGGTCGATCATCAGGACGTAGCTCTCGTCGAGCCGGGCCGGCAGCTTGGCGTAGTACTGGGAGGCGATGGCCGTCTTCTCGTCGCGTTGGAGGCCGATGTGGCCAACGCGCGACGAGGGCAGCAGTTCGAGGACGGCATCGAGCATCCCCAGTCCCGCTCGCAGCACGGGGACCACGACGACGTCGGCCGCGAGTCGGCGGCCATGGGCAGCCCCCATCGGTGACATGACGGTCGCCGAGCCCGTGGGCAGGTCACGCAAGGCCTCGCTCGCGATGAGGACGCTGATCCGGGTGGCCATCTGCCGAAAGGCGGCCGTGTCCGTCTGGCGGTCACGGAGGACGAGCAGTGCGTCCTGAGCAAGCGGATGTTCGACAAGATGGACCGGCACGGCGTCAACTATACACGATAGCGCGCGGTGCCGACAACGCGTGCCGGAGAGGCTCTCCGGCCGGAATCGCGTGCAAATGGAGTAGGATCGGCGGGTGATGACCGTACTCCGGCGCTCCTCTCTCGTCTGGTTCGCGTTCGCGCTGACGGCGCTCATCGCGCTCGGCGCCTGCCGCAAGTCCGCCGACACTCGCCGCGTCTCGCTCATCGTGACCGGCGGCACGGTGGTGACGGTTGACTCAGTCCATCGCGTGCTCTCTCCGGGAGCGGTCGCCGTCGACGGGAACCGGATCGCCGGGGTCGGCCGGCCGGACGAGATTGCCGCTCAGTTCTCCGCGCCCGACACGATCGAGGCGACCGGCGATGTCATCCTGCCCGGTCTCATCAACACCCACACGCACGCTGCGATGGTGATGTACCGGGGACTGGCCGACGACCTCGCGCTGATGGACTGGCTGCAGCAATACATCTTCCCCGGGGAAGCGAAGACCGTCTCCCCGGAGATGGTGCGAATCGGCACGCGCCTTGCCGCGCTCGAGATGATCCAGTCGGGTACCACGACCTTCGCGGACATGTACTACTTCGAGGAGGAAGTGGCGAAGGCGACGAAGGCTGCGGGTCTGCGCGGCGTGCTCGGCCAGACGATCATCGGCTTCCCGGTGGCGGACGCGAGGACTCCCGCCGAGGCGCTCGCGCGGACCGAGGCGTTCATCAAGGCGTTCGCGGGAGACGAGTTGATCACTCCTGTTCCGGCCCCGCACTCGACCTACACCGTCGACGAGGCCACGCTGCGGGCCGTTCGCGAGGTGGCCGCCCGGTACCAGGTGCCAATCCTGATTCACCTTGCCGAGACCGAGGACGAGGTCAGCATCATCGGTCGGAAGTACCACCTGTCTCCCACGGCCTGGCTGGACTCAATCGGGTTTCTCGCGCCGAATGTGGTGGCCGCGCACTGCGTGTGGCTGAACGACGAAGACATCGCAATCATGAAGCGGCGGGGCGCGTCGGTCTCGCACAACCCTGAGAGCAACATGAAGCTGGCGAGCGGCGTCGCCCCGGTGACGAAGTACCTCGCGGCGGGCGTGACAGTGGGCCTGGGAACCGACGGCGCGGCGAGCAACAACGACCTCGACATGTTCGAAGCGATGCGCCAGGCCGCGTTCCTCCACAAGCTGGCCTCGAAGGATCCGACCGCGGTCCCGGCGACCGCCGCACTCGACATGGCGACGATCGGCGGCGCGCGGGCACTCGGATTGGACGGGAAGATCGGGTCGCTCGAAGTCGGCAAGCGGGCTGACCTGATCGTCGTTTCGATGCGCGGTGCCAGGCAAACGCCGATGTACAACGCACCGTCGCACCTGGTCTACGTCAGCAAGGGCGGCGACGTCAGGACGACGATCGTCAACGGCCGGATCCTGATGAGGGACCGCCGTGTCCTGACGCTCGACGACGCCGTCGTTCTCGCCGACGCGCGGAAATTGGCGGTGAAAGTGCAGGATGCGGTCCGAAAACACTAGCCCGAACGAGTCGACGGCCCGCCGCGCCCGCCACCCGCTTTGACGGCAGGGCGGCGAGCCGCACTTCTGATGGGCCCGCGGAGGGCGCCGAGACAGATCGCACGCATCGCGCGGCGATCTCCACGCGCTCGCTCTCGACCGGCAGCCTGGGATGCGGACGGGTTCTACCCTTCGTCCAGCGTTCCGATGTAGGGCAGGTTGCGGTACTTCTCCGCGTAGTCCAGCCCGTAGCCGACGACGAACCGGTCTTCGATCGTGAATCCGATGTACTCCACCTTCACGTCGATCTTCCGGCGGGACGGCTTGCTGAGCAGGCAGGCGGTGCGAAGCGTCTTCGGGTTGCGGGCCCGCAGGATCTCCTGCAGGTAGGCGAGCGTCAGGCCCGTATCGACGATGTCCTCGACAATGATGACGTTGCGGCCCTCGAGGCCGGAGTCGAGGTCTTTCACCATGCGGACCTCGCCCGACGAGGTCGTACCCTTGGCGTAGCTCGACACCGCCATGAAATCGACCGTCACGTTCCGGTCCATCACGCGAATCAGATCGCCGAGGAACAGGAAGGCGCCCTTGAGAATGGCAACGAGGTGCAGATCCTCGTCGGGCGGGTAGTCCCGGGAGATATCGGCTGCGAGCGTTCTGATGCGGGCCTGCACCTGTTCGGTGCTCAACATGACGGGCGGCGCGGTATCGGGCATCTCGGCGTCCAGTGCGATGGGTCGCTGTTTGGGTACGAATCCCGTACGGGACGGACAACCCGTCCCTTGGGTGTGCCCGGCAGACTAGCACATCTCGCGGCGTGAGTTGAAGCGACCTGCGGTGTGCGTGGGTCCTGAATCGGGGCGTCCGTGATATGCTCCATTTCTCCACCGGCTGGGCGTGACGGCGACCTCACGCCGTGCCGCGCAGCTCTTCGATGGGTGAACGTTCGGAGATGAGCCAGGCCTTCAGGATTGCCCTCGGCGCCGACCACGGCGGGTTCGCCCTCAAGCAGCAACTCGGGGAACATCTCACGTCGCAGGGCCATACCGTTCGCGATTGCGGAACCAACGGCACGGCCCCGGTGGACTACCCGCGGATTGCCCTGGCGGTTGCAGCGCTCGTGGCATCGGGCGACTGCCAGTTCGGTGTCATGGTGGACGGCGCGGGCATCGGGTCGGCCATGACGGCGAACAAGGTGCCTGGCGTGCTGGCCGCAGCGTGCTACAACGACGTGCTCGCGCGCAACAGCCGCGAGCACAACGACGCCAACGTGCTGACGCTCGGAGCAGGACTGACGACGGCCGAGCAGGCCATGGCGATTCTGGACGTGTTCCTCTCCACGTCGTGCACGGCGGATCGTCACCGTGCGCGGGTGCAGATGATTCGCGATATCGAACGAGGCCGCATGAGCACGACTTCTTCACGTGGGCCGGAACTGTCGGCCGAGGACATCAACCGGATTGCCGAGCGGGTCCGGCAGTTGCTCGCCGAGCAGGGTGGGCCGGCCAAGCCGGCGGCGATCCCCGCCGACAAGCTGGCGTCGTTGATCGATCACACGCTCTTGAAGCCCGAAGCGACCGCGGCGGACATCCAGCGCCTGTGCGACGAGGCCAAGCGACACCAGTTCTTCTCGGTGTGCGTGAACCCGAGCTACGTCCGCCAGGTGGCCTCGCTGTTGCGCGGCACGTCGGTGAAGACGTGCTGCGTGGTCGGGTTCCCGCTGGGCGCCCAGCCGCCGGAGACGAAGGCCCTGGAGGCACGACGGGCGATCCGGGAAGGCACGCGCGAGATCGACATGGTCATCAACATCGGGGCCTTGAAGGGCCGAGAGGATGCCATGGTCCTGAAGGACATCCGGGCCGTCGTCGAGGCGTGCAAGGACGGCCGGGCGATCTGCAAGGTCATTCTGGAAACCGCCCTGCTGACCGATGAGGAAAAGGTGCGCGGCTGCGAGCTGAGCATGAAAGCCGGCGCGAATTTCGTCAAGACCTCCACCGGGTTCGGGCCGGGTGGTGCGACGGTGGCCGACATCGCGCTCATGAGCCGCACGGTGGCGCCGAAGAAGCTCGGCGTCAAGGCCTCGGGCGGGATCCGCAGCTACGCCGACGTCGTCAAGATGGTCGAGGCCGGCGCCACGCGCGTCGGGAGCAGCAGCAGCGTCAAGATTCTGGAAGAGGCCAGGGCGGGGCAGAAGTAGACGCGAGGCATCACATGTCCGAACTTCGGTGTTACGTGTTTCTCGATAGTCTCCAGGCGCAATACGCGTCGTTTCTGGGTACGGTGGCGCAGGGGTTCCTGCCCACGCCCGGGCAGGCATCGCTGTTTGTCGAGATTGCGCCCGGCATGGACATCATGCGAATGGCCGATGTCGCGCTGAAGGCGACCGACGTGCGGCCCGGGATGCTCATCATCGAGCGTCTCTACGGCATGCTGGAACTGCATTCCGATTCGCAGGCGGACGTACGGGAGGCCGGGAGCGCGATCCTCGAGGCCCTCGGGCTGAAGGAAGCCGACCGCATCAAGCCGGAGTTGGTCTCGAGCCAGGTGATCCGGAACATCACGGACTATCACACGCAGCTCATCAACCGGACGAGGCACGGTGATCTGATCCTCCCCGGTCAGTCCCTGTACGTGATGGAAGTGGCGCCGGCCGGGTACGCGGCGCTCGCGGCCAATGAAGCCGAGAAGGCCGCCCACATCAACATTCTCGAGGTCCGCGCCTTCGGCAGTTTCGGCCGTGTCTATCTCGGCGGCGAAGAGCGTGACATCGACATCGGCCACCGGGCCGCCGAGCAGGCGATCCGCGAGGTCACCGGCCGCTCTGGGAAGGCCTAGGACCGAGAGCGTGAAGCCCGAAGCCTGGAGCCCAGAGCCCTCTGAAGGAGCAGACAATGACAGATGCGCTTGGCATGATTGAAACCCGGTCGTTTCCCGCTGTGGTGGAAGCAGCCGATGCTGCAGTGAAGGCGGCCAGAGTCGAATTGATGTCCTATGAGAAGACCGGCGGCGGCTACGTCTCGGTCATCATCCGCGGAGACGTCGCGGCGGTGAAGGCGGCGTGCGATGCCGCGCAGGTGGCGGCCGGTCGTGTCGGCGAGGTCGTCGCCGTGCACATCATCGCGCGCCCTCACCTCAACGTGGACACGGTGATGCCGCTCGGCCGAGCCGCCGAAGCCAAGGCGACGAAGAAGTAGGGGTCGCACCATGCTGCTGGCGAAAGTGGTCGGCACGGTCGTGGCCACGCGCAAGGAACCGAGCCTCGACGGTCTCAAGCTGCTGCTGGTGCGCCCGGTGACCGAGGCCGGCCAGGAGACAGGTACGCATCTGGTCGCCGCCGACGCGGTGGGTGCCGGCCCCGAGGAGATGGTGCTCGTTGCCTCCGGCAGTTCCGCGCGCCAGACGGAAGCCACCGACAAGCGTCCGGTCGACGCTGTGGTCATGGCGATCATCGACAGCTGGAGCATCGACGGCGCCGTGCGGTACCAGAAATAGGGCTCCAGGCTCTACGCTCTGGGCCCTGGGTGCTGGGCCAAGGCCGAGCGAGCCTGGAGCCGAGAGCCCAGAGCGGTGCAAGGCATTCGTATGGCCAGTCTCAACGACGTAGATATCGAGGCGATCGCACGCCGGATTGTGGCCGATCTCCAGACGGGGGCTGGCGTCTCTGCCCGCCCACCGTCGACGGGCGATCGGTCGTCGGCCTCCGGGCTGGGGGTGTTCTCGACGGTGGACGAGGCGGTGCAGGCCGCGCGGCTGGCTCAGCCGCGGTTCGCGCGCCTGCCGCTGACCACGCGCGCCCGGATCATCGCCGCCATCAGGCAGACGATGACCGAGCATGCGGCCGCGCTGGCGAAGGCGGCGCACGAGGAGACCGGGCTGGGCCGCGTCGACGACAAGGTGGTGAAGAACCTCCTCGTGACGGAGAAGACTCCCGGTCTCGAGGACCTCGCGCCGCAAGCCGTGACCGGCGACCATGGGCTCTCGCTCATCGAGCCCGCGCCCTTCGGCGTGGTCGGCGCGATCACGCCGTGCACCAACCCCACCTCGACCATCATCTGCAATGCGATCGGGATGCTGAGCGCTGGCAACAGCGTCGTCTTCTGCGTTCACCCGAGCGCGAGGTCGTGCTCGATCCAGACCGTGGCGCTGTTGAACAAGGCGATCGAGTCGGCGGGCGGGCCACCGAACGTCGTGACGTGTCTCTCGAACTCGAGCATCGAGACAGCCCAGGAGATGATGCGGCATCGCGGGATCCGGCTGCTCGTCGTGACGGGCGGCGGCATGGTCGTGAAGGCCGCGATGGCCAGCGGCAAGCGCGCGATCTGCGCCGGGCCGGGCAATCCCCCGGTGGTGGTGGATGAGACGGCGCACCTGGAGAAGGCGGGGCGCGACATCGTGCTCGGCGCCTCCACGGACAACAACATCATCTGCACGGACGAGAAGGAAGTGCTGGTGGTCGCGACGGTCGCCGACACCCTGCTCCGGGCCATGACGACGGCTGGAGCGGTGCTGGTGGATCGGTCGCAGCTGGCGCAGCTCGAGAAGGTGCTGTTCGTCGACATTCCCGGGCCGCGTCAGGGCGCGCACGTCAACCGCGACCTCATCGGCAGGAACGCAGGTGTCATTCTTCGGAAGATCGGGATGAACGTGCCCGATTCGGTGCGGCTGGGGATCGTCGAGGTCGAGGAGAACCACCCGCTGCTCTGGACCGAACAGATGATGCCGATCCTCCCGATCTGCCGCGTGCCGACGGTCGACTACGCGATCGACCTCGCCGTGGAGGTCGAGGGGGGAAATCGCCACACCGCGGTGATGCACTCGACCAACATCGACAGCCTCAGCCGGATGGCGCGGGAGTGCGATTGCAGCATCTTCGTGAAGAACGGCCGGTCGCAGGCGGGTCTCGGACTGGACGGCGAGGGGTTCGCGTCGTTCACGATCGCCAGTCCGACCGGGGAGGGCTTGACCGGCCCGCGGTCGTTCTCCCGATGGCGCCGCTGCGTCATGGTCGATCACTTCAGGATCACGTGATGAAGAACGCGCCGGCTCTCGCCATCATCGAGTTCCGCGACATCCCGTCGGGCATCGACGCCACCGACGCCATGCTCAAGAAGGCGCCGATCGCGTTCGTCAAGTCCGGCACGATCACGCGAGGCCGTTTCCTCACGCTCATCGGGGGCAGTACCGCGGCGGTGGAGGAGTCGGTGTCTGAGGGCCTGGCCCGCGGCGGTGAGAGCGTCCTCGATCATCTCCTGCTCGCCGACGTGCATCCCAGGGTGTACGCCGCCATCCTCGGCGAGCGCTCGGTCGGTGACGGCGGTTCGCTCGCGGTGATCGAGACCGACACCGTGGCCTCGAACGTGCGGGCGGCCGAACTCGCGCTCAAGGGAACGCCGGTGGTGTTGCTCGAGCTGAGGCTGGCCGACGCCGGCCTGTCGGGCAAGGGGGTCAGCATCTACCAGGGCGAGCTGCCAGATATCGAGGCCGCCGTCGACATCGTGCTCGCGTTCATGCGGCAGACCGGCGGCGAGGTGAGACACACCATCATCTCTGCGCCCCACGACGCGCTGGCCACGCAACTGGCGAGCAGCAGCTCGTTCGAGTCGACCAAACTGCTCGAACTCGACGGGGAGGTGGTCTGATGCTGCTCGGCCGGATCGTCGGGACGGTCGTCCCCTGTGTGATCTACCGGGGTCTCGAAGGCGTACCGATGCTGCTGGTTCAGCCGCTCGACAAGGCCGGGAACTCGGAGGGGCGCGTGCTCGTCGCGGCCGACGCGACGCGGATGGCTGGGCCGGGGGAGCTGGTCTACTACGAGGGGGGCCGTGAGGCCGCGATGGCGCTCGACCCGTGGTGCGTTCCCGTGGACCATGCGGTTATCGGCATCGTGGACGACGTGCACCGCTCGGCCGATCACGGCGGATCAGGTGACTCCGCGTCGGGACCCGACGGGAGCGCGCGATGATTGTCGGCACGGTGACAGCCGAGGTGTACTCGACCATCAACCATCCGTTCTACGACGCGAAGAAACTGCTCCTCGTCGAACGAGAGGACGGTGCCGGGCGGCGTACCGGTGGCTACCTGATCGCCGTGGACACGGTGGGGGCCGGCCCCGGCGAGCGGGTGCTGGTGCTGGACGAAGGCAGCGGCGCGCGGCAGGTGATCCGGTCGGCCGACGGTCCGGTTCGATCGGTGATTGTCGGCATTGTGGACGAAGTGCACGCCGGCTGAACGCCGGCCTTTCAGAGGAGACGCGGATGGCGAAGGATCTCGGCCAGGACGAACTGCGGCGGTTTGCCAGACTCGGCGCCCAGGCACGGCTCGAACAGCTCGAGGAAGAGAGACGGGCCATTCTGCGCGCATTTCCTGGACTCGCGGCAACTGTCGCGCGCCAGAAGAAGTCTGCGCCGGCGGAGGCCTCCGAGCCTGCGGCGTCGGTCAAGAAGCCGCGGCGCAAGCGTCGGAAGATGTCGGCCGCCGAGAAGAAGGCCGCTTCGGAACGGATGAAGAAATACTGGGTCGAGCGTCGCAAGGCCAAGGCGTAGCCTGACATAGATCACGGCCGCTGAACGTGCGGTGATTGGGTACGGGAGGTGGTCGGGATGTCCCTGCTGACGAACGCGATCTCGTGGCTGAGTGACGCGGTCTGGGGCCCGTGGAATACCGGCATCGGCCAGGTGCCGGGCCCCCTCGTGGTGCTGCTGCTCGGGGTCGGCCTGTTCCTCTCAATCCGCTTCCGGTTCGTTCAGGTGCGACGCTTCCCGGAAGCGCTCCGGACGCTGATTCCCGAGCAATCGGGCACAGGCGGCGTCCTCACACCATTTCAGGCGTTCATGACGGCGCTGGCCGCCTCGGTGGGGACCGGCAACATTGCCGGCGTGGCCACCGCCGTGGTGGCCGGCGGTCCGGGTGCGGTGTTCTGGATCTGGTGCTACGGGTTCTTCGCGACCGCGATCAAGTTCGCCGAGGCGGTCCTCGGCGTGTCGTTCCGCATCACTCGCGCGGGCACGGTGTCGTCCGGCCCGATGTACTACCTGCGCGACGGTTTGAAGTCGCCGCGACTGGCGTGGGCCTATGCCCTCATCGCCGGCGTCGCGGCGCTCACCACGACGCCGTTCACCCAGCCCAACTCGATGGCCGTCGCCCTCCAGGCCACGTTCTCGATCAATCCCTGGGTGTCGGGCGTCGTCATCGCCGTGCTGACGTGGCTCGTCATCATCGGCGGCGTGAAGTCGATTGGCCGCGCCGTCGAGAAACTCTCGCCGCTGAAGGTGTTTCTGTATCTCGCCAGCGGGCTGTTCGTGATCCTGATGAATGCCGGGCGCCTGCCTGACGTGTTCGCCCTGATTTTCCGCGAGGCGTTCTCGCTGCGCGCCGCCACGGGAAGCGCGGTCGGGCTCGGCCTGATGGTCAGCATGCGGTACGGCCTGGCGCGAGGCGTCTACGCGAACGAGGCGGGCTACGGCACTGCGGCAGTCGCGTACGGGACGGCGCGCAGCGAACGGCCCGAACAGCAGGGGCTGAATGCGGTCATCGATGTCGTGGTCGTCTCGTTCGTGACCTCCTCCATCAGCGCGTTGACGATTCTCGTCACCGGCGCCTGGACGTCCGGCCTCAACAGCACGGCGGTCGTCGCCCGCGCGTTCGACAGCGCGATTCCGCTGGCCGGCGGCTGGATTGTGACGTTCTGCGCGTTCCTCTTCGGCTACACGACGCTGATTGGCTGGGCCTACTACGGCGAGCAGTTCTTCGAGTACATCCTCGGGACGCGGGTGACACTCGCCTATCGATGGACCTACTGCCTCTTGATCATCTTCGGCGCCGCCGCGAAGGTCGAGACGGTGTGGGCCTGGGGTGACCTGATGAACGGCCTCCAGGTGTTTCCCAACATCATCGGTCTCGTCGGCCTGAGCGGTCTCGTGGCCACCGCCGCCCGCAGGAAGTAGCAGAAGTCTCGGTTGCGTGGCGGACGGAGCAGACGTCGGAGGAAAACGATGGAGCGGGCTACGGGGATCGAACCCGTCTAACTGGCTTGGGAAGCCAGAGCATTACCACTATGCTAAGCCCGCTCGGCCAGAGAGATATTCTATAACAGGAGCCAGAATCCGGGCGCCGGAATTCCGGGGGGCCGCATCCAGGAGTTCGCCCGGAATACCGCATTCTGGCTCCTGGCTCCTGACCGCCTCAGCTCCTGATGAACGCCAGTACCTCGTCGCGTTTCTCTTCCATCAGTTCCGGGGTCTGACCCTCGAGGTTCAGCCGCAGCAGCGGCTCGGTGTTCGACGGCCGCACATTGAAGTGCCAGTCGGAGTACTCGACCGACACGCCATCCAGGTGATACACCTTCGCGTCGGCGTACTTCGCTGCGAGGCCGCTCAGTTTGGCGTTCACCGCCTCCATGGTGCCGACCTTCGTGTTGATCTCGCCGGAGATGAAATAGCGTTCCCTCAGAGGCGCCAGCAGCGCCTCCAGCGTTTGTCCCTTTCGCGACATCAACTCGAGGATGAGCAGTGCGGGGATGAAGCCGTTGTCCGCGTAGAAGTTCTCGCGGAAGTAGTAGTGCCCGGTCACCTCACCGCCAAATACCGCGTTGTCCTCCCGCATCCGGCGCTTGATGAAGGCATGGCCCACGCGGTTCATCAGGGCCGTACCCCCGTACCGCGCCACGGTGTCCTTCACGGCGTAGCTGGCGCGCAGATCGTAGATGATCGTCGCGCCCGGGTTCTTGATGAGGAACGCCTCGGCGAGGAGAGCGGTGATGAAGTCGCCCGGCACGAACTGGCCCTGACCGTCGATGAAGAAACACCGATCCGCGTCGCCGTCCCAGGCGATGCCGACGTCAGCCCTCTGCCTCACCACCTCCTCGACGATATCCCTCCGGTTCTCCTCGATGAGGGGGTTGGCTTCGTGGGTGGGGAAGGTGCCGTCGATCGTGAAGCACAGCTCGGTTGTCCGACAAGGCAGCCGTGCGAACAGCATCGGCGCCACCAGGCCGCCGATTCCGCAGCCGGCGTCGAGGACGACGTTGAAGGGCTTGATGACCGCCGGGTCGACGAACCTCATCACGTGCTCGACATAGGCGTCGAGCATGTCCGCCTTCGTGACGGGTCCGCGGATCGCCACGGGATTCGGCAGCGTCCCGCCCGTCAGCATGTCGCGGATGTCCGAGATGCCGGCATCGCCGCTCAGCGGAAAGGCCCCCTGGCGCACGAGCTTCATGCCGTTGTACTGTTTCGGGTTGTGCGACGCCGTGATCATCGCGCCGCCATCGAAGCCCTCGGCTGCGACGGCGTAGTACAGCATGTCGGTGCCGGCCAGGCCGTAGTTCACGACGCCGGCGCCCTGACTGGTGGCGCCCTCGATGAACGCTTCGGCGAGCGACGGCGAAGACAGGCGCATGTCATGGCACACGGCGATGCGCTTCGCCTTCAGGTACGTGACGAATCCCCGCCCAACGTCGCGCGCCACCGACTCGTCGATCTCAGTCGGGTAGGTGCCGCGGATGTCGTACGCCTTGAAGATGCCGGGGTTCACAGGTGTCATGGGGAGGTTCTCGTCAGAGCCTGCTGTAGTCAGTGACCACGGACTTGTCACCGAGCACGATCCCGCCGTCGAGCACCGAATTCCGCCCGACGTGGCAGTGCCGGCCGAGGATCGAGTGGCGCACGGTCGCATCGCGCCCGATCCGTGTATTCGCCCAGATGATCGACGCGTCGATCCGCGCGTCCTCCTCGACGTGGCACTGGCGGCCAATGACCGAGTACGGGGCCACGATCGCGCCGCTCTTGATGATCGCGCCGCCATCGACGAAGCACGGCCCCTGAACCTGCGCACCGTCTTCGATGCGGGCGTCGGGTGCCACGAGCGCGAAGTTCTGCGGCGTGCCCTCGAACGGCGGCGCCGTGAACCGGTGGTCCATGATGTCGCGATGGACCTGGGTGTAATTGTCCCGCGTGCCGATGTCAATCCAGTAGCCGTTGTAGACGTAGGCGATGAAGGTCTCGCCCCGTTCGACCAGCGATGGGAAGTAACTCCGCTCGATCGACCACGCCGTGTCCTTGGGGATCCGATCGAAGGTGCTCGGCTCGAGGATGTAGATGCCGGCGTTGATCGTGTTGCAGGTGATCTCCTCGGGCTTCGGTTTCTCGAGGAACCGCCGGACGTTGCCGTCTGCGTCGGTCTCGACGAGGCCGTAAGCCGACGGGTTGTCAACGGGCGTGAGGACGATGGTGGCTTGCGCCTTGCGGTCGCGGTGCAGCTTCAACACGGCCGCAAGGTCCACGGCCGTCATGACGTCACCGTTGAACACGACGACCGTGTCGTCGTGTTCCTTCCCCGCGTACTTCACCGCTCCGGCGGTCCCAAGAGGTGTCGGTTCCACGACGTAGGAGATCTTCACCCCGAGGCCCTCGCCGTGGCCGAACACCTCTTCGATGCGGCGCGGCTGGTAGTTCAGGCTGAGCACGACCTCATCGATCTCCGGCAGTCGCTTGACGAGATCAATCTGGTAGTGCAGGAACGGCCGACCGAAGATCGGGACGATCGGTTTCGGCGTGTGGATGGTCAATGGGCGAAGGCGCGTGCCCTTGCCCCCGGCCAGGAGTATGGCTTTCATGACAGCCGTTCATCATATCGCATCTCGTCCCGGTTGCCCGTCCTGTTTTGGCCGATCGCGGCTGGCGCGTTACAATGGCTGCGGCTGTTTCGCGTCACCCTCGGATTGTCGATGAATCTTCCCAACGCGTTGACGCTGTCTCGCATCTTCCTGGTGCCACTCCTCGTCGTCGTCCTGTTGACGAAGTTCGAGGGACGCCTCGTCCTCGGTGTGCCGAAGGATCTGGCGGCGGCAGCGATTTTTGGCCTGGCGTCACTGACCGACTGGCTCGACGGGTACCTGGCGCGCCGCCGCAAGCAAATTACGCCGCTCGGCCAGATGATGGACCCGCTGGCCGACAAGTTGCTGACCTCGGCGGCCTTCATCTCGCTCGTTCAGCTGGAAATGGCGCCTGCGTGGATGATTGCGATCATCATCGGGCGCGAACTGGCCATTACGGCGCTGCGGAGCATCGGCTATTCCCGGGGCGTGAACATTCCGGCGTCGCCGATGGGCAAGGTGAAGATGGGCGCCGAAGTCGTGGCGATCATGGCGCTGACGCTGAGACCACGGCTGGGTCCGCTCGCGTTCGTCGGGCCGGCGGCGCTCTGGGTGGCGGTGGCGACGGCGGTGATCTCCGCGGTGGATTACTACCGCCGGTTCATGCGCGGACCCGGACCGCGATCGGCCGAAATCGCAGGTCCGCCGCTCTAGCAGGATTCGGGGCTCAAGGGCGCTTCTTCTGCGCCTTGGCCTCGGGTGCGGCCTCGGCCGATTGCAGGTCGACCATCAACTTCTTTGCCTTCTCCAGGTACTCGCTCTTCTCGAACTCCTTGATCAGTCGATCGACGAGCGGCACGGCTTCGGCCTTGCGGTTCATCTTCACGTAGGCGTCGGCCAGGAAGTAGTAGAGCGCATCGCGGTTCGAGTAGCCCGGGTCGGTCTTCAACACCGCCCTGAACCGTTCGACCGCGCCTGGGTACCAGCGCGAGCGATAGTAGAAATATCCGACCTGGTAATCCGAGTCGCTCAGGCGGTCCTGCGTCTCCCGGAGCTTCTTCCGCGCTTCGGGCATGAGGGAGCTGTTCGGGTACCGTTCGACGAAGGTCTCGAACTCCTTGACGGCTTCGCGAGTCTGCGTCTGGTCGCGCTGGGCCGCGAGCATCTGGGCGAAATGGGCGTATCCCAGCTTGTACTGCGCGTAGTCTGCGCGTCGGCTCGTTGGATAGAACGTCAGGAACTCGCGGTACTCGTTCACGGCGAGGATCAGGGCCTCGAGCGTGTTCTCACCCAGATAGGTATCGCCGAGACCGACCTTCGCGTCTGGCCGGTATTGGCTCTGCGGGTAGTTGTCCACGAGTTGCCGGAAGTACTCCCGGGCCTTCATCCACTTCTTCTTGTTGAGCGCCTCGGTGCCCTTGTCGTAGAGGAACTTGTCCGCCTCGGTGGTCACGCCCTTGGGAATCGTCGACCCGCTCGATGCGCAACCGGCCGAGATGGCCAGCAGGCCACAGACGGCGCCCACGGCGCAGAGGCGGGTGAGAATCAGTCGATTCACGTGCATACTCATTTCACTTCACTGATGCCCGGTTCAGCGCCGCCGCCAGCCACGCGTGCTCGGCCTGCAACCCTTGTTCGATTGTCACGGACGGAACGAAGCCGAGGTCGGTTCGGGCGCGTGACGTGTCGGCGTAGGTGTCGCGCATGTCGCCCTTCTGCGTTGCCTCGCGCCTGATGTCCAGCCGACGTCCGGCCTGGTGGCCGACGATCTCGAGAACCCGGTTGATCGACACCCTCGACCCACCACCAATATTGTACACGCGACCGGGGACACCCCGCGTGCCAGCCGCGATGGTTGCCGCCACGGCATCGAGCACGAACGTGAAATCGCGCGTCTGCTCACCGTCGCCGTAAAGCGTGATGGGCTGGTCGAGGATGGCGGCGCGCAGGAAGCGATGGAAACCCATGTCGGGGCGTTGGCGCGGCCCATAAACCGTGAAGTAGCGGAGCGAGACGCACGGGACGCCGTGATTGGCGTGGTAGAGGTTGCACATGTGTTCGGCGGCCAGCTTCGTCACCCCGTACGGCGAGAGGGGAGCCGGGACGGCCGTCTCGGTCATCGGCAGCGGCGTGTCGTCGCCGTAGACAGAGGAACTCGAGGCATACACGAGGCGTTCGATCGAGCTCCCCACGCACGCTTCGAGAAGGACCTGCGTGGCCTCGATGTTGTTGACCGTGTAGATCTGAAAGTCGCGGCCCCAGCTCTTGCGGACGCCGGCCTGTGCCGCCAGGTGGAACACGTGGGTCGTCGGGAGAAGCAGTCGCGTCAGATCCGCGTCCTGGATCCTCGACTCGACAAAGTCGAACGACGGCCGCGCCAGCAGCGTCGCGAGGTTCGCCTCCTTCGTGACGCGCGGGTAGTAGTCGGTGAAGCAATCGATGCCGGTGACCTGGGCTCCGTTGTCGAGCAGCTTGCCCGCCAGTGTCGAGCCGATGAACCCGGCAACTCCCGTGACCAACGCTTTCATGGGAACAGACTCCTCACGACGGGTGGCAATCGTCGCGGCCGACCCTCGCGGTCGATCGCCGCATGAACGGTCCAACCGGCAGCGGAGGGCACCGCCGCGCCAGGCAGGACCACCTCGTAGTCGAACCTGAGCCGGATGGGGGAGAGCAACGTGGCCCCCGTTCGGATCTCGACGTCCTCGTCGTACCGCACCGGCCGGCGGTACTCGCAGTGCGCTTCGATGACCGGCAGGATCGTGCCCTCGACCTCGAGTTGCCGGTACGACAAGCCCGTTGTCCTGAACCACTCGCAGCGCCCGACCTCGAACCAGACGAGATAGTTGGCATAGTACACAACACCCATCTTGTCCGTCTCGGCATAGCGCACCCGCAAGGAGGCAGTCGAGACACGGTCGCTGATCAGAGGGGCGGACATCTAGCGGGATCCGGACGCCGCCGCCTCTTCGGCGGCACGGCGCAGGGCGCGGGCGGCGGCCGTGATGTCGGACGCGTGGAAGATCGCCGAACCGGCAACGAGGATTTCGGCCCCGGCCTTCACAACCGGGCCGACGGTGTCGAGGTCGATGCCCCCGTCGATCTCGATGGGGGCCGCGTTACCGACCCGGTCGAGCATCGCACGAAGACTTCTCACTTTAGACTCGCTCCGCGGCAGAAAAGCCTGCCCGCCGAACCCGGGATTCACCGACATGAGCAGGACGTAGTCGACCTCACCCGCGATCTCCTCCAGTGTGCCGAGGGGCGTGGCAGGGTTGATGGCGACGCCGGCCTTCGCGCCCAGGCTCTTGATGAGCGCCACCGTTCGGTTGAGATGGTGGAGGGCCTCGACGTGGACCGAGACCATTGACGCGCCAGCCTCCACGAAGGCCTCGATGTAGCGGTCCGGCTCGCTGATCATCAGGTGCACATCGAGCGGCACCGTCGTGACCCGCCTGAGGGATCGGACCACCGGTGGCCCGATGGTGATATTCGGGACGAAGTGCCCGTCCATCACGTCCACGTGGATGAGATCCGCCCCGCCGCGTTCGGCGGCCCCGATGGCAGAGCCGAGCGCCGCGAAGTCAGCGGCCAGAATCGACGGAGCAAGGCGGATGATCACCGGCTGACCTCGAGCGAAACAGTGTCCCCGGGCGTCACCTGGAACCCCGCCTGGGGCGACTGTCGGATGACGACTCCGGCCGGTACGCCCGGATAGGGATGTTGCGCGACGACAGCCACGCGGAAGCCGCCGGACCGCAGGATGTCGGCCCCGCGGGCACCGTTGACCCCTATGAGATCCGGCATGACGTATGCGGCCGCCCGGTCGCTGCGATTCACCAGCAGCGACACCGAGACGGCGCGGGTCTGCGCCGGCGGGTCCTGCGCGACGATGGTGTCGGGCGGAAATTCGTTCGACCGTATTTCGGAGACCGCCGTGACGGCCAGGCCATCCTGCTGGAGCCGAAGCTGAGCCGTTCGTTCACTCTCTCCCACGACGCGTGGGACGGCGGCGATTCGGCCCCCCGAGCTGAGCCATACCTTGATCGTGCGCCCCCGACGGGCCGTTTCGCCGGCCGGAGGATCCTGCTGGGCGATTCGGCCCGCGGCGATCTTCGGGTCGACCCTGCGGCTCTCGTCAACTTTCACCGTCATGCCGAGTTCGACCACGATGGCGCTGGCGCTCTCCAGCGGGACGCCAACAAGTGCGGGCACCTTCACCTCTCGAACCCGTAGCGCGATGCGCGCGGCAAGGGCCGCAAACAGTACGTATGTCGAAAACAGGGCGACGGTGAGCAGGAGGATCTTCCCCGCGCTCCAGACCCGGGTCGTGAGTGCCATGAGCACCAGCGAATGTACTACAAGTGTTTTATTTCCACAAAGTAGCGGCTGAAAACGTGCGTCCTACCGACGCCGCTCGAGAACCGCGGCGAAGAAGCACTCGAGGCCGTGGAGGTCCGGTCGAGTCTGGAGGTACCCGGCTCGGGTGACGACGGCGGCCAACACGTTCCCCTGCGGACCGGCATCTGCCCGGACGAGCTCGAAATCGGGCCGGGCCGCCAGGAACGCCTCGACGACCGCCTCGTTCTCGTCAGGCTCACTGGAGCAGGTTGCGTAGACGAGGCGACCGCCGGGACGGACAGCGGCGGCTGAGCGGTCGAGCATGGCCCGCTGTGTGGCCGAGAGCGGCACCAGATCCTCGACCGATCGCCGCCAGCGAATGTCCGGGTCGCGCCTGATCGTTCCGAGTCCGGAGCACGGCGCATCCAGGAGCACGCAGTCGAACACGTCCTCGAAGGGCAGGGCCTTTGTCGCATCGAGCCGCACCAGGCGCACCGACCGGGCACCGCTCCGGCCGACCGCCTCGCGCAAGAGTGAGACGCGGCGCCCGCGGAAGTCGCTGGCCAGAATGAAACCGTGATCCTGCTGGCCGGCGGCCATCGCCAGCGTCTTGCCGCCCGGCGACGCGCACACGTCCAGCACGCGCTCGCCGGCGCGGGCACCGACGACGAGCGCCACCAACTGAGACCCCTCGTCCTGTACGAAGAAGTCGCCGTCGCTCGCCCCGGCCAGCTTGAGAGGATTTCCGTCGGTCACAAGCAGGGCGTCGGGAGCGTAGCGCGCGTGCTCGGTCGCGACGCCAGCCTCTGCCAGCCGCACCTGCAATTGCTCGCGCGAGACCCTCAGGGTGTTCGCTCGCACGGTGAGCGGAGCCGGACGATTGTTGAACGCCGCCCACGAGCGGGCGGCGTCGAAGTCCATCCGATCGAGCCAGCGCTCGACGAGCCACGCGGGGTGGGACAGCGTCGTGGCGAGATAGGCCACCTGGGTGTCTCGGCTGGCGCCCGGCGCGGGCAATTCCGGCAGGGGCAGGTGAGCCCTCTCGCGATCGACGCGCCGCAACACGGCGTTGACCAGACCCGCCGCGCTCTTCGTGCCCATCTCCTTCGCAAGCTCGACGGCGTCGTTGACGACAGCGCTCGTCGGCACGCGGTCGAGATGCAGCAGTTGATAGGCGCTGAGGCGGAGGATGTCGCGAACCTGCGGATCGAGCCGAGAGGTTGGCCGGCCAGCACATGCGGCGATGATGGCATCGAGCGCGCCCATCCGGCGGAGCGTGCCGGTGGCAATCTCGGCGGTCAGCGCCGCGTCTCGCTCGTCGGGCAGGTGTGCTCGCGCGAGGGCGAGGGCATCGGGCAAGTCCCGGCGTCCGTGCAGGACGGCCTTCAGCACGAGGTAGGCGGACCGTCGAGCCGGCGCCGCCCTGGTCATCGTCCGAACCGCGTTCCGGGGACGAGCCGCGCGCCCGCGGCGAACTCGCGGGCCGTGACAGGGCGCCGTCCCTCGGCCTGAAGCCTCAGGAGGCGCAACGGGCGATCGCCCGTCGCCACCACGATGCCGTCGTGGCGGATGGCGAGCACGTCGCCCGGCGTGGTTTCGGACGTCACAGTCTCCTGCGCACCCTCGGTGGACGTTTCGAGCACGATGACGCGTTCGCCGTGCAGGACGGTCACCGCGTGCGGCCAGGGATAGAGGCCTCGCACCTGGTTGTGGATCGCGGCGGCGGGCGCATTCCACGAGATGACGCCGTCCTCGCGCGTCAGACGCGGCGCGTAGGTCACGCCCGCTTCGTCCTGCGGTGTTTCGACCGCCTCGCGACGCTCGATCCGCGCGATGACGGTCATGAGGAGGCGTGCGCCCAGCTCGGCAAGGTCGTGCTCGACTGCCTCACTCGTCTCGTTCGGGCCGATCGGGCGGCGCGCCCTGTCGAACACGGCGCCTGCGTCGAGGGCCTGCACGACCCGCATGATCGACACGCCGGTCTCATCGTCGCCGGACATGACGGCACGGTGCACCGGAGAGGCGCCTCGCCATCGCGGCAACAGCGAAGCATGGACGTTGACGAGCCCCAGCCGTGGCAGGTCGAGCACCGCGACCGGGAGGATCTTCCCGTAGGCCGCCACGATGCCCAGATCGGGCGCCAGCGCCCGCAGCGTCTCGAGGAAGGGCTCGTCCTTCAGCCGTTCGGGCTGAAGGACCGTCAGGCCGTTCGCCAGGGCAAATGACTTCACCGGGCCCGGGCTCGGCTTCTGCCCCCGGCCGCGCGGCCGATCGGGTTGTGTGACGACGCCCACGACCGGAAAACCGGCGGTGGCGAGTGCGCGAAGGCTCGGGACGGCGAACCCGGGCGTACCGAAGAAGAGAGTGCGTAGCGCGCTCATCGTGTCACCACTTGCCCGCGCGGATCTGTTTGCGGATGCGGCGGACGATCAGATCGCGCTTGATCCCTCTGAGGCGATCCACGAACACGTGGCCGTCGAGGTGGTCCATCTCGTGCTGGAACGCGCGCGCCAGCAGGCCTTCGCCCGTGTAGACCCGTTCGACGCCGGCGAGGTCGAGCCCCTTGATGACGGCGCGCTGCGGGCGCGCGACCGTGGCGTTGAACCCGGGCAGGCTCAGGCAGCCTTCTTCCTCGAGTTGCATCCCCTCGCGCTCGATGAACTCCGGGTTGATGAGCGTGATGAGTCCGTTCGCCGTGCGGCCGACCGACAGATCGATCACGATCAGCCGCAACGGGATTCCGACCTGCGGTGCGGCCAGGCCAATCCCCGGTGCCGAGTACATGGTTTCGACCATGTCCCGGACGAGCCCCTCGAGCTCCGGGGTCATGTCCCGAACGGGCTCCGCCGGCTGATGGAGCTTGCTGTCGCCGAACTTGACGATCGGACGGATCATTGCCTCGCGCCTCCGAAGCGATCGGCGAGACCGGCACGCCAGGTCTCGTAGTTGCGCTGGATCTCGTCCATCGAGTCGGCCCCGAACTTCTCGATGAAGGCGTCGGCGATGACGAGCGCCACGACCGCCTCGCCAATCACGGCGGCTGCGGGCACGGCGCACGTGTCGCTGCGTTCGACCGCCGCGTCCTGTTCCAGGCCCGTCGCCAGGTCCACGGAGCGGAGGGGCCTCATGAGCGTGGCAATCGGCTTCATATACGCCGTGACGCGCACGTCCTCACCGTTTGTCACGCCGCCTTCGAGCCCGCCCGCGCGGTTTGTCGGCCGCTCGAGCGGCCAGGAGCGACCGGTGATCGTCGCGCGGATCTCGTCGTGAACCTGCGAACCCCGACGCGACGCCGCTTCGACGCCGGCCCCGATCTCGACTGCCTTGATGGCGGGGATCGACACCATCGCCTGGGCCAGGCGGGCGTCCAGCCGCCGGTCCCAGTGCGCGTAGCTTCCGAGACCAGGCGGCACCCCACGGGCGATGACCTCGAACGTGCCGCCGAGCGTGTCGCCAGCGGCCTTCGCCTGATCGATCGCCGCCACGATCCGCGCCGTCAGATCCGGGTCGGCGGATCGCACACAGTCATCTTCGGGAATCTCTGCGACGCGGCTGGAAGCGATGGGTTCGGTCGAGGGCGAGCAGACGTTGCCGATGGAAGTCACATGGGAGACCACCGTGATCCCGACCTGGGAGAGCAACTGGCGGGCGCACGCGCCAACTGCGACCCGGGCGGCGGTCTCCCGGGCGCTGGCGCGCTCCAGCACGTTCCTTAGATCGTCGTGGCCGTACTTCAGCGCTCCGGCGAGATCCGCGTGACCCGGTCTCGGCCGGGTCACGGGAGTCCGGTGCGCGCCGCCAGCGTTGGCCGGCGGTTCCGCTCCGACAGCCATCGTGTACTGCCAGTTCTTCCAGTCCCTGTTGCGCACGACGAGCGCGATCGGGCTGCCGAGTGTTCGGCCGTGGCGGACGCCTGAGAGCAGTTCGACCTGGTCGGATTCGATCGCCATCCGGCCACCGCGTCCATATCCGCCTTGACGCCGCCGCAACTGGGCGTCAATGGTTCCGGCGTCGAGCGGCAGACCGGCAGGCATGCCCTCGAGAATGGCGACCAGCGCCTCGCCGTGCGATTCACCAGCAGTCAGAAAGCGCAGCATGTTGGACTTATTCTAGCCGAAGTTTCTGCCTGCTCCCTCCTTGGCCTTGGAAGAACCCGAGACGATCTTGCGCCTGAATCAGCGCGATTCCGCGTCGCCGGCTCGACGGCGGTCATCTTGCACCGTTGACACGCGAATGCGACCGACGCTGTTTGCCGATCGGTTTCTCGTCACGGCGGCCGGGCGCGCGGTGGACCTGGCGTCAGGCGAGGACGTGTTGATCCGGACCGTCAGCCTGTCGGGCCGGCAGGAACTCGACGCGTGGTCTGATCGCTGTGCGGGGCTGTACGGACTGTGGCACCCGCACCTGGTCGGCCTGCTCGACTTCGGATCGGCCGGTCGCGCGAGCCATTTCGAGGCGTTTGCATGCGCCCCGCCGCACGTTTGCTGGAAAGCGCGCGACGCCTCGACAGCCGATGCCCTCGTGGACGTGACGGCGTTTCTGGCGACTGAACGGCTGGCGGCTGGCAATCTCCAATGGCCCAGCATCGTCAACGCGCGGGGGATTCCGGCGCTGCTTCCAGACGCACACACCGGGATGCCTCTCGAGTACGAGGGACGGGAATCGTCAGGCAGCGGCCCGATCGGAGCGGAGCGCCAGGCGCAGAGGCTCGCGAGGGTGATCGAGTCGTGCGGTGGGGCCGATCGCGGTTCGGCGCGTCGACCCGGTCTTCGGCACGAGGCGGCGGGTCTGGTGATGGGGGCGATGTTCGCTGGGCTCCTGACTCGGGTCACCGAGGTGTTCGACACCGGCGTGTCCGGCCGGCCGCGTGTCCTCCACGTCCAGACGCCCGAGGGACCGGCCAGGGTGCTGCTGCGGCGCGCGCTGGCGCGAACGGCACGGCTTCGCGGGTACATTCCAGTCAGCGCCGTCATGGCAGGGGCCCGCCAAGAGGGTCGTCTCGCCACCGACCTCTGCCGCCGGCTGCTGGCCGGCCGCCATGTGCTCGTCATCCACGAACACTCGCCGGAGGAGAACAGCAAGAGTTCGGCCCTGTTCTTCCTGGAGCTTGGCCTGTCGAGTGAACGGCCGCACGTGTTGCTCATGCTGCACCAGGAGGCGGGTGCGACCGCACAGATCCGGACCCACGACGCCTCTCGCTCGTCGCGACGGCAACTTCTCCGCGAGGAAACAGCAGGCTACGTCGTCGAGCACCACGCCGGCACGCGTCCGACTCCATACGCGGTGGTGGCAGGCGTGGATCCCTGGCCCGACGATGCTCCTGGGAGTGCCTCCCGAGGCCGGCAGGGACTCAGGACTGCCGCAGAGGCGGCAGCGCGAGGGCGGCACGCGGAGGCGGCGCGGCTCCTGTCCCGCGCACGCGGCTACCTCGTGAGACGAGGCGATGACGCCGGCGCGGGCGAGGCAGCGCTGGCGCTCGGTCGCCTCCTACTGCCTCGCGGCCAAGTGGTGGAGGCGGCGCGCGCGTTCGAGGCGGCGCGGCAGCAATTCGATCGCGCGAGGCTCTCTCGCGAAGCCGTGCGCGCCGGCGTGTTCATCGGTCTGGCGTGGACCGACTCGGGGCGACTGACCGAGGCGGAGGGCGCATTGCGCGCGGCACGGATTTCCGCGCACGAAATCGACGACGATCCAGGAGAGGACTTTGCGGCGATCGCGCTCGCGCGGTGTTTGTTGTGGCAGTCGCGGCTGTCGGAGGCCCACGAGTGGCTGGAGGGGTCGGACGATGCCGGAAACGCCGATTCGGCAGCCGGCTCGGTGCGCGAGTCCGCTGCGGTCGCCGTGCTGCCGCTGGACGCGGGCGCCCGATCGCTTGGTTTCCACCTTGGGGACCCTGATCCGGGCGTCGCCCGGTCGTGCCTTCTGGCGCGGGTGGCTCTCGGAACCGGCGACCTCGCGGCGGCGGGGCGAGCGGCGGTCGAGGCGCGCGAGCGTGCGGCGCGGTGTGGAACGGCTGTGGACGAAGCCGCGGCCTGCTGTGTGCTGGCTGCGGTGTACGCGGCGGTCGGCGATATTTCGATCCTGCGGCAGCATGTCCAGGATGGTCTCGATGCCGCGCGCCGCGGGCACGCGCCGCTTCGCGCGCTGCGCCTCCGATTGGTGCTGGCGGAAGGGCTCCTGGGTTCGAACCGGGCGCCCGAGGCGCGCCTGGTGCTGACACGTCTCGCGCGGCTCGATCCGGCGCGGCTGCCGGTCGTGGTGCGCAGGCCGCTGGAACGCCTGCTCAGGGGCGGCCCACAGGGGCCAACGTCACGTTCGGCCGGAAGGCGCAGCGACATAGCCGACGCGATCGTCGACATCCTTGCCGATGTGCAAGCCATCGAGGACGAGGAGGCCGCCCTGCGGAAGGTCAGTGCGTCCTTGCGCCAGCGCACGCGGAGCGCGTCGTTGGCCTACATCGGGCGAGAACACGATCAGCAGGTTCTGCTCGCAGGCGATGGACAGGAACCGGTGCCGGAGCAGGTGGCGCGCCGGGCCATCGAATCCGGGCTCGCCATCTCACCGGCGTCGTCGATCTCGGGGAAGGAAGCGGCCGTGCCCATCCGGGTGGGCGGGGCCGTGATTGGGGCAGTGGCATGCCGTTGGGCCGCCGACGTCACTCCCGACTGGCCGCGAGCCGGCGCGCTGCTGGCGGCCGCCGGTGCGGCGACGAGCCCGGCGGTCCGCGCGGTGCTCGATCGTCGAGCGTGTCCGGCTCCCCCCGCCGATCCAACCGGCGCCGAGATCGTGGGTGTCAGCGATGCAGTCGGCGCGCTGAAGCGCGAGATCGCGCGTGCGGCGACGGCGCCATTCAGCGTCGTCATCGAGGGCGAGAGCGGGAGCGGCAAGGAACTGGTAGCCCGAGCGATTCATCGGCTGGGTCCGCGGCGACACCGCCGGTTGTGCGCGCTCAATTGCGCCGCGCTTAGCGACGAACTGGTCGAGGCGGAGATGTTCGGCCACGCCCGCGGTGCCTTCACCGGTGCGATCGCCGAGCGCAAGGGGCTGTTCGAAGAGGCAGATGGCGGGACGCTCATCTTCGACGAGGTCGGAGAACTCACGGCGCGGGCACAGGCCAAGTTGCTCAGGGCCATCCAGGAAGGTGAGGTGCGCCGCATCGGCGAGAATTTTGCGCGATCGGTCGATGTTCGCATTGTCGCGGCCACGAACCGGAGCCTGCGGTCGGCCGTCGAAGCGGGATCCTTCCGGCAGGACCTGCTGTACCGGCTCGAAGTCATCAGGATCCTGGTGCCCCCGCTGCGGGCGCGGCCGGAGGACATTCCCGTGCTCGCCGCGCACTTCTGGCACGACGTGACCAGCCGGCTCGGCAGCCGGACGACGTTGGCACCCGCCACACTGGCGGCGCTGGCAGGGTATGACTGGCCAGGTAACGTTCGCGAACTGCAAAACGTCATGGCGGCGCTGGCGGTTGCCGTGGGCCGGCGTGGCAGTGTGGGTCCGGAGCGGCTGCCCGGGATCATCGCGGGCCAGGGTGCCACGCGCGAAGCGTCCACGCTGGACGAGGCGAGGCGCTCGTTCGAGGCGCGGTTCGTGAGAGCCGCGCTGGCGCGCGCCGGCGGCCGGCGCAGCCAGGCGGCCCGCGATCTGGGCCTGTCGCGCCAGGGGCTGATGAAGTTGATGATTCGGCTGAGGATCGACGACTGATGGGCGCATCTGCCGGACGGGCCTCACCTGACGGTGTTCCCTGGGCTGTGTATGGCTAGGGGTGGCGACGGGTCGAAGCCTGGGACCGGAGTTGGCGCTGGAAGGCGAGCAGCGTCGGATTGCGCGGCTCGCGCTGGAGGCCTCGCTCCGCGGAAATGATCGCCCCGGCCCGGTCACCCGCACGCAGTTGCGCATTCGCGAGCCGAACGAAGACACCGACCGGGGCGGCGGTCCCTTGCGCGGCCTTTGCATACCACGACGTCGCAGTGGCCGGCTCGTTCAGCCGCATCGACAGATCGCCGAGATGGATGGCCCGGTCGGCGGGCGGCAGGCCGTCGCCAGAAAGGGCGGTATAGCGCGCGAGCGCGTCCCTCGCAATCGCGAAATGTCCCGCGTTTTCGGCCATCATCGACAGCTGTAGCAACGCGACCGGGTCGATGGGGAACTGGGCCGCCGCCTGCTTGAGGGTCTGTTCTGCACGGGTGGTCTCACCCGCCAGAGCCTGTGCGCGGCCAAGCAACAAAAGCGCCTCGCTGCCCGGCGGGCTCCGCCGCGCCACGCCGTCGAGCGCTTCGAGCGCCTTGTTCAACGCGACCCTGTCCTTGTGCGCTTCGGCCGTTTCCAGCCAGACGCGGCCGATCGCCACGTAAACGTCCGAATTCTCCGGGTGCTCTTCGACGACGCGTCGCAGCGTGACGACGGCCATGTCGGATCGTCCCGATCGAGCGTAGGCGAGGCCGAGCGCGACTTGGCGTTCCGGCCGCGACGGCTCGAGCGCCGCCAGCGCCTCGAGCTGGGTAATAGCCTCCCGTTCCCGGTGCGTTGACGCATAGATCCGGGCGAGTTCCTCTCTCGCGGCCATCAGTCCCGGTTCCAGCCGGACCGCCCGCTCCAGGGCGTCCGTCGCTTCGTTCAGGTTGTTGAGCGACCGGAGGCTCAGTCCGAGCAGGTAGTGGGCGGGCGCCATTCGATTGTCGAGCGCCAGAGCCTGTCTGAGAGGTTCCAGCGCCCGCTGGGGCTGACCCAGCCGATACCGGGTGAGCGCCAGCTTGTACAGGACGCGCGGCGACCGGTCGTCCAAACGGAGGTAAGCGTCGTAGCTCTCCTCGGCGCGCGCGAATCGCTCGAGTTCCGCATTGACGTCGCCGAGCAGTTCGAGCGGCCGGGTCGCGCTCCGATCGAGGCGCGAGGCCTCGCGCAGGTCTCGCAAGGCGGCGCCCATCTCTCCGCGGCGCCGATAGGTCTCGCCACGCTTGAGGTAGGCCAGCATCGAGTCGCGGCGCAGGGCGATGGCACCGCTGTATGCCTCGACTGCCGGAAAGGTCTGGTCGGCGGCCACAGCCTGGTCGCCGTCGGCGATCAGCCGGCGATAGTCGCGTTCGCGGACGACGGCCTGCCAGGAGAGCGTGCCGAGCAGAGCGGCAGAGACGAGGAGCGCCAGGATGGCCGTCCGCTTCATGACCACCCTATGGTAGCAGGGTCCGCACCGGGGATAAACGACTGGCGCGCGGAACCTTCCAGCGATTGCCGTGTCTAATCGTGTAGAAGCCGAGGACGCGCGGCGCCGGGCCGTCCGCAGAGTTCGAGTCTTCCTGACAGCCGGGGACGAAACTGCTATAGTGAAGGGAGTAGCCCAGGTGGCCGGGGAACTCACGGTGAAGCGAGCACCAGCAATCAGCTGGTCCGAGGTCGGGAGCCGCGAAGCGGCACTGATCAGCCGCTGTGCAGCGGGGGACGAGGTGGCATGCACCGAACTGGTGGCCGAGCACCAGCGGATGGTGTTTCATCTGGCTCTGCATCTGCTCAGCGACCACGAGGAGGCCCTCGACCTCTCACAGGAAGTCTTCCTCAACGTCTTCCGCACGATAGGCCGGTTCCGCGGCCAGTCCGCGCTTCGAACTTGGATTTACCGTATCGTCATCAACCAGGCCCGCAACCGCCAGCGGTGGTGGAGACGCCGTCACCGATCAGAACAGGTGTCGCTCGAGGAGCGGATCGAGACGAACGGTGAGCTGCCGCCGGCCAGCGAACTTGCCCATCCAGACCGGATGTTCGGACGCAAGCAACTGGCCACGCGCATCTGGGCTGCGCTCAACCATCTTCCCTTCGAACAGCGCACGGTTGTGGTGCTTCGTGAGATTGACGGCTTGAGTTACGACGAAATCGCATTCTCGCTCGGGGTGGCGGTCGGTACGGTGAAGTCGCGGCTCACGCGCGCCCGCGAGGCGCTCCGAGACCAATTGAGAGAGGCGGACAGGGCATGATGGCGAGTAGTTGTCGTCACATCCGTCGCCAGTTGTCCGCGTTCCACGATGGCGAACTGCCGGTCGGCGAACAGATCGCCGTTCAGGCGCACCTGCGGGAATGTCCGGCGTGTGCGACCGAGGCTCGGGATTTCGATGCCATCGGAGCCTCGTTGCGCGTCGGGGCGGTGTCGTCGGTCGTCGATTCCGAGGTCTGGGGCGGACTGCCGTCGATCGTCGTCAGCCGACTGAAGGCCGAGCACGACCAGTCCTTCACCGGGGTGACTGGCCGGGTGTTCGAGGATCTGCACCTCGTGTGGGCCGCACTTGGTGCAACGGGCGCGACGGTGGCCTGCTTGGCCATCATCTTCACCATCTTCTACTACGCGACGTCCTGGCCGGCCGGGTCGAATCAGAACCCGGTGGTCATGGATACTCGGATGAGTTTGCCGACCGCCTATGCCACCGACGTGTTCCCTGCCGCGGCGATGCAGGACGAGGAGGAATCGGTCTTTGCGCTGGCCGCCGTGGTGACGCGCGAGGGGCGGATTGCCAACCTCAGGCTCGTGGATCCGAGCAGCAAGAAGCAGTCGCGGGAAGATCGGCAGGCCGTGCTCGACATGCTCGACGCCATCTCGAAGGCGCGCTTCGAACCGGCCCGGTATGCGGGATCGCCGGTGGCTGTCCGGATGGTCTGGCTCTACGCCCATCTCACCGTGCGCGGTAAGATGCCGGAATTGCCGCGAAACCCGGGCCGCACGACGATTGCGATTCCCGAGCGCACGATCCGCCGGACGACGCTGGCCGTGGCTTGAGGGGGCGCGACCCGCGCCCCTCTACATCTTCCCCGTTCCCACGCTTGCCGGGACTGCCGCCGTGGCCACGTTGTTCATCGCGTCCAACGCCCTGATCACGACGTTCGCCGCATCGCCCTCGACGATCAACTGAAACTGCTCGAATCGGGAATCGCAGATGCCATCGTCCGGGAAGACCGGGCGCCAGCGCGTGGCGTCGAGCGAGTAGTCCACGCGTTGCACGGGCGACTGGTCGTCGCGAACCTCGAAGGTGATGATAGAGCGGTTGCGTTCACGGCGAACGCCGGTCACGCGGATGGTCGGCGGCGTGTTGTCGATATCGAAGGTGGCGCTGTCGGCCTCGCCCGACAGTGCCGCGCCGGGAGGGTTGGACGGGGCGTCGGAGGCGACAATGCGCATGATGTAGCTGCCATTGGGAACCGACGAGGTGTCCCAGACGAACATCTGTTCCGCGACGCCACGCTTCAACGTCTTCCACGTGGTGTCGCTCTCCCGACGATACAGCACGTCGTAGATGAGTCTGTCGTCGTTGTCGTCCTCGGCCTTCCACGCGAACGCCTGGAGGCCCTTCTGGTAGATTCGACGTCCAAGTGGCGGTCCCGACATCGCCGACACCCCGGGTGAGCCACTGGCGAGCGCGGCCGGCGAAGGGCGCGTGTCGGGCCAGCCGTCCTCGAAGCCCGAGATCTCGGCCTCGCCTGTCGAGAACGGTTTCTGGAAGACGACTCCCGGCGGATAGACGGTGATCGCCGTGACCCGTGGCCGCAGGTTGCGTTGCAGATAGGCGGCGGTCACGGATGTCAGCACGGGCGTTGCGCCCTTGCCGGTGAGTGTGGCCTTCCATTGAAGGTAGCGCGCCTTCGGACTCCGGATCTGCTCGCCGTCGGCGTTTCGATAGGATTCCGACCACGGACTCCAGGTGTCGTCGGGCGTCTGGCTGTTTCCGGACCGTGTCCGCAACTCGATCTGCGTGCCCTGCGGCGCGGATCCGCGCCAACTGATGGCGCCCCAGGTGGCCACCGTCTGCGCGTCGCGCACGTCGGACTCGTACGTGCCCCGTTCCGCGCGCGCCGCTGCCAGTCGGAATACCTTGCCAGGGTTCGACGTGGCGTACGCGATTTCCCCGGACGGAAGCGCCAGGAAGCGTGTCACCTGCTGGGCGGCCGCCCGGCCGACCAGCGTGATGCGCGGCGGATCCCCGGCCACCCGGAAGATCTTTCCCTTGTTGCCGGTCGCGATCAGCACCGAGCCGTCGGTATCGAGCGCCACGTCGTACGGCGTGTCGTCGGACGATTCCCAGATCGAATCCCAGACCCCGTCGGGGGCGATGCGATAGACGGCGCCTTTCGACCCCTTCGGCCCCACGCGCGTTGGGGGTGCCTTGGCTTCCGCCCCGGAGGCCGCCCCCACGTCGATGATGGAGATCGACGTGATCTCGGTGGAGACCGACGGAATCGCCACGTTCTTCGCCGGCTCGGACGGTGTGGCATCCGCGGAGCCAGTCCGATCCTCACCCTGGCCCCCCTTTGCCGCGACGGCCACGGCGTAGAGGGTTCCCTTTTCGTCGACCCGCAACGCGTGGATCTCACGGAACGACGACTCCAGCAAGACGAAGCCCTTGCCGGCGGCGTCAATTCGGAATACGCGCCCCGGTGAGTCGGTGCCGGCCAGAAGGTTGCCGGCCTGGTCGAACGTCAGCGCGACGACGTTGTTCGAGCGGGTCCTGTAGAACACCGAGCCCTTACCCTCGGGGGTGATCTTGTAGACGAGGCCCTTCTCGCCGGTGCCCGCGTACACGTTGCCGGCCGCGTCAACGGCGAGGGCCCAGATGTACTTCGTGTCCTCGGGCTTGAAAAACGGCGTCGCCGTGCCCTTTGCATCCAGGCGGTAGATCTGACCGTCGGGCGACGCGGCAACGTAGAGGCCGCCGTTGGGCGCCGGCGCCAACGCGTGGATTTCCAGTTCGCTGGCGTCGTGGAACGTGGTCGTCTTGCCGTTGCGATCGATGCGGAATACCTTGCCCTCGTTGCCGCTGCCGGCGAAGATCGCCCCGTCAGCGCCCGGCTGCAGGGCCCACAGAAACGGCGCCGCGCTGTCGTAGGCGAGCGTCGTCGCAGGGCCGAGCGTGAGGCGGCCATCGTGGTCGATCGACAGGTTCTCCACGTCGCCCTTCAGGAATTCGGCGCGTGTTGACACCTGCCAGAAGACAGGCGTCGAGGCAGAGACGAGCGATATCGCCGCGGTGACCAGCACAGCCGAGAACAGCAGTCGAGCGTTTCGGTGGGACATGCGATGCGTGCCGGAAGATGTGGTTAGTTGCCTTGGACCGTCACCGTCAGGATGCGCGACCCCGAGACGGCGCAATCGGTCGCCATTTCCCATTCGCCAATCGTGGCGCTGCCGAGCGGCGAAAAGCTCCCGCCATTCCGGTCTGCTTCCATCACGGCAAGTATGGATGGAGGCAGCGACGAGAGTTTCTCGCCGTTGACCATGGCGCCAGCGTCGGGACGGAGCAGTCGGATGTACAGCCGGCTGTTCCGCTTGGCCTTGTTGAGGACGCGCATCATCTGGGCCAGACCGTGCGGTTGGGTGGACGAGCGCGCCTCGCGCTGATCCCACTGGGTCAGGCGGCCGCCGTCAGAGACGAGAATCGACAGGGAGCCGGCGGCATTCGCCGGAATCTCGATCGGAACCGTGCGCGTCACTTCCTCACCCCGATACGTGCGCAGCAGCACTTTGAGCGGGACCGTCGTTCCAGCCTTGACCTTCAGGCTGTCGAGCCAGACGCGCTCGAGCGTGGCGGTCTGCGGACGCTCGCTCGTGCTGATCTGGAGATCCACGCCATCGATCTCGATCGGCTCGAAGTCGTTTCCGAGCAGAAACGTCAACGGAGCCACCACATAGGCCGCCGCGCCAATCGACGGAGAATCGCCCGTGAAGACGTCCTCGAACGCCACGTCGCCATGCTTGCGAACGATGGCCTTGCCCTTCACCGTGAACGTGGCCGCGCCGAACTCGCGCTCGTAGGACGACAGCGTGTTCAGGATCGAGACGTAGGTGAGCAGCGGGGTGAACAACTGGTCGTTGACGATCTCGAAGGAGAAGTCCTTCTTGAGTCCGCGCTCGGTATCGAGGGTAATGTGCACCGGAACCATGTCGGGGCCCTTGCCGAGCGTGCCCGCGATCGCCGTGGCACGGTCCTGGCTGAACGTGCCAATCGTCTCACCCGTCGTCGAAATCTTCATGGATGAGGTCAGGCTCGGCAACAGGGTGTAGACGAAGGCCCGGGTCATCGGGAACTGCGTCGTCCCGAGGTTGTAGAAGGGGTGGCCAAACGCGTACACCTGGCTGCCATCCACCTCCGTCACCGTACCGGTGGCGCCCAGCATGAAGTCGCCCGTGATGAGGTTGACTCCGACGGCATCTCCGGGGCGGAGCACCGGCCTGTCGGTGCCGGCCGGCGCCTGGCCGGCTGCGGCGGCCTGGGAACGGCTCGCGCTCGGCACCGGGACGAAGCCTGAGTCGCGAAAGGCGGCGCTCAGGCTGTCGCCCACCACGCCGGAGAAACCGCCGACGACCAGTGGTGTGGCGATCGGGCGGAGCATCGCGCCGAGTTGGGCCCCTCGCTGTGCGTCGATCGCACCGAAACCGGACGCGAGGACGTCCGCGGGGCTGTCGGCGAAGGGACGCTGGAACCATGCGAACGCATCTCGCAGCGCCGCGGCCATCTTCTCCTGCGTGATCGGGAAATCGATCCGGACCTTCTTGTCGATCGGGGCCCGTCGCACGGGCGGTCCCGCCGATTCAATCATCTCCTGGATCGGCGTGATGCCGGCGATCGGTTCCTTCGAGAACTGCCCGACCGAGAACGCCACCGCGCCCACCATGCGGCCGTCGATGTAGACCGGGCTCCCGCTCATGCCGGCGATGACGCCGGTGTTGGCGAGCGGACCGCCCTCGAGGCGGGCGAGAATCATGTTCCGCCTCGGGCCGTTGACGTTGCGGAGCACGCCGAGGATGTGCGCCTTGAACTCCTCGATGCGGTCACCCTCGAACACGGTGCGGCCGATGCCGACCATCCCGGGGCGCACCTCGTCCACGGACATGTAGCGAGGTGCAGCGGTCGGCCAGGCGACCACGACCGATGCGAGAAGGAGAACTGACGAGAGGGTCCGAAGCTTCATGGAAAGGACTGTCGTCCCGGGTGCATGCGGCGAGTGAACACGTGCATGGTTTGAGACCATTATAGGCGGAGGAACTGCTTGCCGGTCAAGGAGAACGCGGACGCGCGCGCGCGCATTGGTTGACGTCCGGACGCTTGGTTTGATACCCTCTGGGCGACGTTGGCTCGAATAGATCGCATGCACGCACCAGCATTCTCCCGCCCGGTTGGCTTCTCGCGTTCCGCACGCGCCGTTGCGGTACGGGTGTCGATGCTGTCGTATCGTGGCTGGTGGTGGTATTCCATCATTGAAGGGGCGTCCGTGTCCTAGCCACTGCAGCTTGCGACCTTTGAGAAGCCTCTTCAGCCTGAACGGTTGGAGAGGCTTTTTGTGTTTATGAGCACTCCACAGCTTTGTGTGACGGTGACCGGCTCGACCACGGCCGAGTTGCGCGCGAGACGAAATGCCGCGGCACAGGTGGCGGACCTCGTGGAGCTTCGTCTCGACGGCGTGCGGGACGCCGATGTGAGCGGGGCTCTCGAAGGTCGAACGGTGCCGGTGCTCGTCACCTGCCGCCCCGTCCGCGAGGGGGGCGCGTTCGACGGCGCTGAAGAGGAGCGACTCGGCCTGCTTCGTCAGGCTCAGCAACAGGGCGCGGAGTACGTCGACGTCGAGTTCCAGGCCGATCACCGCGAGTTCGTGGCGGCGAGGGACGGCCGCGGCGTGGTGTTGTCAATGCACGATTTCGCCGGCGTGCCGCGCGGTCTGGCGGGGCTCTATCGAGCGATGCGAGCGACTGGAGCCGAGGTCGTGAAGCTCGCCGTGACGGCCAGATCGCTCTGCGACAACCTGCCGCTCGTGGAACTCGGGCGGGATACGAACGACGGCGTGAAGGCCGCGTTGGTGGCGATGGGCACGCCGGGATGGCCGAGCCGGATCCTGGCGCCGCACTTCGGATCGTGCTGGAGTTACGCGGGCGAGGGGGTCGCGCCGGGGCAGATGGCTCCCGGACGCCTGCTGTCCGAGTTCCGGTTTCGAGCCATCACACCTCGCACCCGCGTGTTCGCGATCGTCGGACGCCCGATCGCACATTCGGTGTCCCCGGCGATGCACAACGCCGCGTTCGAGGCGACCGGGATCGACGCCGTCTTCGTGCCGCTCGAAGCGAGTTCGGCGGACGACTTCGAGCGGTTCGCGCGGGCGATTGGTGTGGCGGGAGCGAGCGTGACGGTGCCCTTCAAGGTGGATCTGATGTCCTGTGCCGCCGAGGTGGACACGGTGAGCCTTCAGACCGGCGCCCTGAACACGCTCAAGGCCGATGGGTTGCGGTGGGTGGGTCGCAACGCCGATGTGTCGGGGTTCCTCGCGCCGCTCGTTGCGTCGGGTATCCGGCTCGGTGAGACGCGGGTGTCGATCCTCGGCGCCGGCGGCGCCGCACGCGCGGCTGTCCGGGCGCTGGCGGATGCCGGGGCGCGCGTGACCGTGTGGGGCCGTACGCGCGAACACGTCGAGCGAGTCGCAGCGCTGGCCGTCGGGACGACGGGACGGCTCGGTCTGCCGGAGCCAAGCGAGTGGGACCTTCTTGTCAATGCGACACCGATCGGCATGCATCCCAACGTGACACAGACGCCGCTCGCTGCATCGCGGCTGGCCCGCGGCCGGGTCGTGTACGACCTCGTCTACAACCCGGCTGAGACGCGGCTGCTCCGAGAGGCAGCCGCCGCGGGCTGCCGGACAATCGGCGGTCTCGAGATGCTCGTTTCGCAGGCGTGCGTGCAGTTCGAATGGTGGACCGGCGTGGCGGCGCCACGCCACGTGATGCAGGCGGCCGCAGTGGCGCGCCTGAACCAGATGGCAGGTATCGCATGAAGATGACGACGTTCTCCGAGTTTGCCGAACTGGCGCGTCAGGGCACGTTCGTGCCGGTCTGCAAGGAGCTGATCGCGGACCTGCTGACGCCGGTCTCGGCGTTCCTGGCGATCGCGGAGCATTCCGACTATGCCTTCCTGCTCGAGAGCGTCGAAGGTGGTGAGCACGTTGGCCGCTACTCCTTTCTCGGGAAGGATCCGTTCCTCGTTCTTCGGGCGAACGCCGACGGCCGACCGACAATCGAGCGGGCCGGGGTGACGACAACGCCGGACGAGGCGTTCGTTCCCACGTTGCGCCGCTTGATGGCCGACTTCCGGTCACCGGTCGTGCCGGGGCTCCCACGGTTCACGGGCGGTGCGGTGGGCTTCCTCGGGTACGACTCGGCGGCGTGGTTCGAGCCGGTACCGCTGGCGCCGGCCAGCGGACGCGATGAGAGCGATCCGGCCGCGGGATTCATGGTGTTCGACACGGTGCTGGCCTTCGACCACGTGCGGCATCGCATTCTGCTCATCGCCAACGCGAGGATCGTGCCGGGCGACGACCTCGAGGCGCTCTACCAGTTCGCCTGCGCGAAGATTACCTTCCTCGAGCGCGAGTTGCAGGGCAATCTGTCGCGGGTGATAAAGACCGAGCCGCGGCCGCTGAGCGTGCGGTCGAACATGTCTCGCGAGCGGTTCGAGGCGGCGGTGCGCGCCGGGCAGGAACACATTGCGGCCGGCGACATCTATCAGGTCGTGCTGTCGCAGCGTTTCGACGCGCAGGTGGATGTGGCACCGTTCACAGTCTACCGGGCGTTGCGGCACGTCAACCCGTCGCCGTACATGTTCTTCATCCGGATGGGCGGACGCTCCATCATCGGGTCGTCACCGGAGATGCTGGTGCGGGTGGAGGGCGACTGCGTCGAGACGCATCCAATCGCCGGGACGCGGCCACGCGGGAGCGACGAGGCGGAGGACGTGCGCCTGGCCGAGGAACTGAAGGCGAGCGAGAAGGAACGAGCCGAGCACGTCATGCTCGTGGATCTGGGGCGGAACGACGTGGGGCGCGTGTCGGCGTACGGGTCCGTTCGCGTGCCGCAATTCATGGGACTCGAGCGCTATTCGCACGTCATGCACCTGGTCTCGGTGGTCGAAGGACGGTTGGCGCCCGAGTGCGATCGTCTCGATGCGCTCGTTTCGTGCTTTCCGGCTGGCACCGTCTCCGGTGCGCCGAAGATCAGGGCGATGGAGATCATCAGCGAGCTCGAACCCGATCGGCGGGGGATCTATGCGGGCGCGGTGGGCTACGTCGACTTCGCCGGCAACCTCGATTTCTGCATCGCAATCCGGACCATTGTGATGTCGGGTTCCTCCGCACGCGTCCAGGCCGGTGCGGGCATCGTCATGGATTCGGATCCGTCGGCGGAGTACGAGGAGACGTGCGACAAGGCGAAAGCTCTGATGCAGGCCCTCGAACTGGCGGCCGCGGGTTTGTGAGGCCACGAGCATGCGCGTTCTCGTGATCGACAACTACGACTCGTTCACCTACAACCTGGTCCAGTATCTCGGCGAGCTTGGTGCCGAGTTGGACGTACACCGTAACGATCGCGTGTCCGTCGAGGCGATTGCCAGCGATCCTCCGGAGCGGATCGTGCTGTCGCCGGGCCCCGGCCGGCCGGAACAGGCGGGCGTCATGCTCGAACTGATCCGCCGTCTCGCGGGCCGGGTGCCGATTCTCGGGGTGTGCCTTGGCCACCAGGCCATCGGCCTCGCGTTTGGCGGATGCGTCGTTCGCGCCCCCGCGCCGAGGCACGGCAAGATCTCGCTGGTCGCGCATGATCGCAGCGGCCTGTTCGCTGACGTCGAGTCACCATTCCCTGCGGCCCGATACCATTCGCTCGCGATCGATCCCGCTACCGTTCCCGAGGCACTGGTGGTCTGTGCTCGAGCGGAGGACGACGGCGTCATCATGGGCGTCCGGCATCGCGTGTGGCCGGTGCACGGCGTGCAGTTCCACCCGGAATCGATTCTCACCGGACCTGGACGCCACATCCTCAGAGCGTTCCTCGCGTCGGCGGGCGAAGTCGCGGTTGCACGGTAGCCACATGTTCAAGACCTGTCTCGAGAGACTCGTGCGCCGCGAAGACCTGACCGCCGACGAGGCTGCTGGGGCCATGAACGAGATCATGGACGGTGCGGCGAGTGAGGCGACGGTTGCGGCCTTGCTCATGGGCCTGGCCATGAAGGGCGAACGGCCCGAGGAAATCGTGGGGTTCGCGCGTGCGATGCGCGACCGTGCGGTCCCGGTTCCGGGGACGCACGAAGATGCCATCGACCTGTGCGGGACGGGTGGCGATCAGGCCGGGACGTTCAACATCTCTTCGGTGGCGTCGATTGTGGTCGCGGCCTGCGGTGTAAAGGTGGCCAAGCACGGCAATCGATCGGTTTCGAGTCGGTGCGGAAGCGCCGATCTGTTCGAGGCCCTCGGCGTCGCGGCCGCCATGTCGCCTGAACTCGTCGATCGAATGCTGAACGAGATCGGCATCGCGTTTCTCTTCGCGCCGGTGTTCCATCCATCGATGCGCCACGCGGCTTCGGTGCGGCGCGCCTTGGGTGTCCGAACCGCCTTCAACCTGCTGGGCCCGCTCACCAACCCGACGCGGCCGCGTCGTCAGATCGTGGGTGTGCCGCGGCCGGAGTTGACCGAGCTCATGGCCAGGTCGCTGATGCTCCTCGGTTCGGAGCGCGCCTGGGTCGTTCACGGGGCGGATGGTCTCGACGAGATCTCGACCACGGGGTACACCAAGGTGTCCGAGTGCCGCAACGCGGCAGTCATCACCTTCTACCTCCATCCGGCCGATGTCGGACTTCCGCGCGCTTCCGCCAGGGCACTGATCGGTGGCGATGCGGGTGTCAATGCCGGCATCGCCCGCGCGATCCTGGCAGGAGAACGGGGCCCCGCACGCGACGTGGTGCTCATCAACGCTGGTGCCGCGCTCTTCGTGGCGGGAGCGAGCGCTTCGATGAGCGCCGGGATCGACCGGGCCGCAGGGGCGATCGACTGCGGCGACGCGGCACGTTGTCTCGCGAGAATGGCCGCGCTGTCATCAGGAGGCGTGGCGCGATGACGCGAGATGTTCCGGACTTGCTCCTGGCCATCCTGGCGGCGACGCGCCGGAGTCTGGAGATTCGGCGGGATCGCATCCCGATGGCTGTCGTCGAGGCGGCGTCCGACCGATGCGCGCCTCGGGGAGGTGAGTTCACGGCGGCACTGTCGCGGATCGGCACATGGAACGTCATCGCCGAGTGCAAGCGACGTTCGCCCAGCCGGGGCGTTCTGCGCGATCCATTCGACCCCGCGGCCATCGCCGAGGCGTATGCTGCGGCCGGCGCGGCAGCGATCTCGGTCCTGACCGAGCCGATGTTCTTCGACGGCTCGCTCGATCACCTTGCGGCCGTCCGCGCGCGGGTCGCCACGCCGGTCCTGCGGAAGGACTTCATGATCGACGAGTACCAACTCGTCGAAGCCCGTGCCGCTGGCGCCGATGCGGTGCTGCTCATCGTGGCAGCGATCGATCAGTCGCGGCTCGCGCAGTTGGTGGCGCGAGCCTCGTCGCTCGGGTTGTCGGCCCTCGTCGAGGTGCACGACGGCCATGACTTGGCGCTGGCGCTCGACGCCGGCGCAAGAATCGTGGGCGTCAACAATCGGGATCTCCGGACGCTGGCCGTCGACCTCCGGACGTCGGAGAGCCTGGTGGATCGGATCCCTGACGATGTGCTGGCGATAGCGGAGAGCGGGCTTCGACGTCATGAGGACCTGGAACGGCTGCGCGCAGCCGGGTTCGACGCGTTTCTCATTGGGGAGCAATTGATGACGGCCTCGGCGCCGGGCGAGGCGCTGCGCGCGCTGCTCTCGGAGCCTTCACGGAGCGAGGCATGCACGTAAAGGTCTGCGGCATCACGCGGGCGGAAGACGCGATCGCCGCGGTGGACGGCGGGGCATCTGCGGTCGGGTTCGTGTTCTGGCCGGCAAGTCCCCGCTACATCGATCCGGCCCGGGCCCGGGCGATCGTCTCGAGACTGCCGCCATTTGTCTCGGCTGTCGGCGTGTTCGTGGACATGCCGCGGACGGACGCCGAGGAAATCGTTCGACACGTGGGCCTGAGCGCGGTGCAGCTCCATGGTCATGAAACCCCGGACGCCTGTCGGGACTGGCCGTGCCGTGTCATCAAGGCGGTGCTCGCGACCGAACGGCAACTCGCATCGCTCGACGAGTGGCCGGAAGGCGTGTTGCTCCTCGTTGACGCGCTCGATCCCGAACGGCGGGGCGGAACGGGCCAGACGGTCGATTGGCACGTCGCGGCCCGGATGGCGGCACGCCGACGGATCGTGCTCGCTGGCGGCCTGGCGCCGGCGAACGTCGCGGAGGCGATCGCCAACGTTCGTCCCTTCGCCGTGGACGTGTCGTCGGGCGTCGAGACCGGGCCCGGCCTGAAGGACCATGGGCGCCTGCGGGCGTTCCTCGCCGCGGCGCGGGCCACAGGGGGCGGGCCGGCTCCGGCGACGCTCCCTCTGTTCGGACGCCGTGATCCGGATGCGCGCGGGTACTACGGGCGGTTTGGTGGCCGCTTCGTTCCGGAGACGCTCATGGCACCCGTCGAAGAACTCGAGGACGCCTACCGCGGTGCCCGCCGCGATCCGGCTTTTCTCGCGCGCCTGACGGGGCTCTTTCAGCACTATGTCGGGCGGCCCACGCCGGTCACCGAGGCCTTCCGGCTTTCCCAGGCGGCGGGCGGCGCGCGGGTGTTTCTCAAGCGCGAGGACCTGACCCACACGGGTGCGCACAAGATCAACAACGCGCTCGGGCAGGCCCTGCTCGCGCAACGGATGGGAAAGACGCGCGTCATCGCGGAGACGGGCGCCGGCCAGCATGGCGTGGCGGCCGCGACGGCCTGCGCGCTGCTCGGCCTGCGGTGCGAGGTCTACATGGGTGCCGAGGACATGGCCCGGCAAGCGCCCAACGTCGCGCGGATGGAACTGCTCGGGGCCCGTGTCCTCCGCGTGGACAACGGGTCGCGCACGCTCAAAGACGCCATCAACGAGGCGATGCGCGATTGGGTCGCGAATGTGCACGAGACCTACTACCTGCTGGGCTCCGTGCTGGGCCCCCATCCCTACCCGCTGATGGTCAGAGAGTTCCAGGCGGTCATCGGCCACGAGGCCCGCGCCCAAATGCTCGATCAGACCGGCTGCCTGCCCGATGCGGTGGTTGCGTGCGTTGGCGGCGGCAGCAACGCCATCGGTATCTTCGATGCGTTTCTGGATGACACGAGTGTGCGCCTCATCGGCGTCGAGGCGGGCGGCCGGTCCCTGACACCGGGTCAGCACGCCGCCCGGTTTGCCGCGGGCAGCGAGGGCGTGCTGCAGGGCACCCGCACGTTCGTGTTGCAGGATGCCGACGGCAACATCGAGGCGACGCATTCGGTGTCGGCAGGCATGGACTACGCGGCGGTCGGGCCGGAGCACGCGTCGCTCCGCGAGGCGTCTCGCACCGAGTACACGCTGGCAAGCGATGAGGAGGCCCGTCGCGCGTTTCGTGACCTCGCGCGGCTGGAAGGCATCCTGCCGGCTCTCGAGTCCGCACACGCGGTGGCCGCTGCCGTTCGTCTCGCGCCGGCGTTCGGCAACGCCGGGATTGTGCTCGTCAATCTGTCGGGACGCGGCGACAAGGACCTGGCGACGATGATGGGGAGCGGGAGCGATGTCGCGTCTTGAAGGGTGCTTCGCCGGACTGCGCCGTGAACGCCGAACCGGCCTGATTACCTACGTCACGGCGGGTGACCCGGATTTCGCCAGGTCCGCGGCTATCGTGCGTACACTCGACCGTGCGGGCGCGGACGTCATCGAGCTGGGGGTCCCGTTCTCCGACCCGGTCGCCGACGGTCCGGTCATTGAACGGGCGTCCGAGCGGGCCCGTGCGTCCGGCGGGACCCTGGACACGACGCTCGAACTCGTGCGCGTGGTCCGCGACGAGATTCGTGCACCGGTCGTTCTGTTCACCTACGCGAACCCCGTCCTTCGGATGGGTGAACAGGAGTTTGTGACCCGCGCGGCCGCGGTAGGCGTGGACGGCGTCCTGGTGCTCGATCTGCCGCTCGAGGAGGCTGCGGGGTTTTGCGACAGCCTGGCGCGCGTTGGCCTCGACATGATCTTCCTGCTGAGCCCGACGACGACCGATGCGCGGATCGAACGGGCCGCGGCGCTCGGGCGCGGGTTCCTGTATGCGATCTCGCGATTGGGCGTCACCGGTGCGCGCGATACGCTGGCAGAAAGCGCGGGCCCCCTCGTTCAACGGATACGGAACTGCACGACGTTGCCGATTGCCCTCGGCTTCGGAATCTCGAAGCCGGACCACGTCCGCCAGGTTGGGCAGTGGGCCGATGCGGCCGTTGTCGGAAGCGGCCTGGTACAGCTCGTGGCAGACGCGGCAGCGACGCCCGACCTGATGGAGCGCGTCGCGTCGTACGTGCGCTGGATGAAAGGAAGCGAGGCCCCGTGCTGATCGTCATGAAGGAGAGCGCAACCGACGGCCAGGTGGAGAAGGTCGCAGCCGAACTCCAGACAATGGGGTTCGACGTGCACCGGTCCGCGGGCGCAGCGCGCGTGATTCTCGGGGCCGTGGGCGGTGACGAGAGCGTCGAACTCGCGCTGCTCGAGATGATGGACGGCGTCGGCGAGGTCGTTCGAACGCGCGAGCCATACAAGCTGGCGAGCCGCAGCTTCAGGCCGGAAGGGACGGTCGTGACGATCGGCGACGTCCGGATCGGGGGTGACGAGGTGGTCGTCATGGCAGGCCCGTGCTCCGTCGAGTCCGAACCGCAGATGCGGGCCGCGGCTGCTGCGGTCAGGCGCGCGGGAGCCAAGGTCCTTCGCGGCGGCGCCTTCAAGCCGCGCAGCTCACCGTACAGCTTCCAGGGCCTCGGCGAGGAAGGGTTGCGCCTCTTGCGGTGGGCGGCCGACGAGCACAACCTCAAGGTCATCTCCGAGGTGATGGATGTCTCGCAGGTCGCGTTGATGGCGGGGTATGTCGACATTCTGCAGGTCGGCGCGCGCAACATGCAGAACTTCACGCTGCTCAGGGAACTGGGCAGGCTCCGCCAGCCGGTGTTGTTGAAGCGCGGCATCTCGGCGACGATCGAGGAGTGGCTGCTGTCCGCGGAATACGTGCTGGCGGGTGGAAACGACGACCTGATCCTGTGCGAGCGCGGGATCCGCACGTTCGA